>NZ_JACBAZ010000004.1:300000-600000 GCF_013391475.1 Oceaniferula marina
ATACATCGCCACCCTCGAAAAAGAAAAACGCCGTATCGCCCGAAACTTTGATATCAGCGCAGCTAAAATCGATCTCACCGACGACCAACAGAGCAAAGGCAAGCCAGGCCAGAAAAAAACAGGTAAACAGTCAACCCTCGCCAAGGCTGCTACATCCGCTCAATTGCAGGAAATCCAAAAACGCATCCTCGAAATCGAAGCTCTCAAAAAACTGCACCACGCCAAAGATGAGGTCAACATCGTCCAAGCCAAAATCCAGTATCAAGCACTGCTCGCCCAACTCTTCGTCCAGCGCCGGTTCGAACACGTCGTCATCGGCACCCGCTTCTACAACCTGATCTTCCGCGACGGAGACAGTAAAATGCGCCTCAAAAAAGGCTCGGACGTCTCCAAGTTCTTTGGAGAAGGGCTCGGTGTGGACCCCACGGTCACGGGCCTGGACTCAGCCGCCAACGAAGCAATCCGCAAGGTGAATTCACTGGTTACCGGCTTCAACAACCACCTGAGCCACAAAGAACTACACAGTGCGTCCAAACGCCTGACCGAAGCCTTCGCTCTCGGCGAATTTATCCCATCGGTTCAAACCGTCCCCTCAGATCAGCGACGCCAAATCCTCGAATACGTGCGCGACGGCAACGCTCTGGTCAAGGCCATGGATGTTCATGACTACGCCGCTGCCAAAATTTATCTCGAGGCCTTGAAAAAACGCTCCACCGATTTCGACTCCACCAAGGCTGAAGGTGCCATCGCCGCCTACACCCGGGTCTCGGACGGCCATATCCGGGCAGCTAAAATCGCCCTCGGACAAAAAGATCAGGCAAAATTTGAGTCCGAACTCGAAAAAGCCACCCAGGTCTGGCCAACCAACCCGAAACTGAAGGAAATCGACACCTTACTCGACACGTTCATCACCAAGGGAGATGCAGCCAACAACACCCTCAACGACTATGACCGCCTGCTCGGCGACAAAAACTACCGCGCCATCAAGGACCGCTACGTTGAGTTTGCCGCAACCATCGGTCAAACCAATGACGCCACTCGCACAGAAAGCCTGGCCGAAATCATGAATAGCCTCAAAGAGGTGCAAGAAGCCCGAAGCAAAGCCGAGTTCCTCGCCCAAAAAGGCCAAACCTACGCAGCATGGGAAATCCTCGAAGAAGCGAGGGTCAAATATTACGATGATCCACTGCTGCAACAACAAATCACCAGCATCACCGCAGAAGTTGCCGATTTCACTCGAGCTCTCGCCCGAGCTGAGAAATTCGAGAGCAATGACCTCACACCCCAAACCGGTTCTGCTCTCTCATGGTATTTGGAAGCCAAAAGCATCTACCCGGACAGTAAATTTGCCCAGGAGGGCATTGATCGCCTCGTCAATCGTGTCTTTGAAGAGGATGGTAACGATAGCAGTATCGACGAAGAGCTTTCCTCCAACTAGGAAATCCTCCCCCCCCTGCAATATCCCAACTCAGCCCCACTGAGATGGCCCGTGAGGAACCCGGGCCAGATCGGAGATATTGGAACGCACGCCCCTTTGAGCTAAAGCTGTGCTATAGCTCATGCAGTAAGATACTCATACACAGCAATTACGCGTGGATTATTCTACCTTCTGTGCTAACTAACACGTCCTATGATCAAAAAAGCACCTCACAAAGAAACACCACAAAAAAGAGGCAGTGACCGTATTGTGGACCACTTCACCTCACGTATCCTCTCAGGTGAAATGAGTCCGGGGGACAAACTCCCGTCTGAAGGGCACCTCTGTGAGCATTTTTCCGCCAGTCGAACTGTGGTTCGCGAAGCCATGCAACAACTCAAAGCACTGGGAGCCATCGATATCATCAATGGTAAGGGAAGCTTCATCGCTCAAAGCCGGATCAACCATTTCCAGAATTCCCTCCAGCTCTACTCCTCACGGACCGATGAACCCAAAACCTGGCTGGACCTGATCGACCTTCGTTTCCTCATCGAAACCGAATGTGTTAAAAAATTGGCAAGTCAAACCAAGCCCAAAGCGGTTGCCAGTATTCAGGCAGCCATGGAAGCCATGATCCAGGCCCGGCACGACCTCCGCCAATTTGCCAATCTCGATATCGAATTCCATCAAGCCATCGTGGCAACCTCGGACAACCATCTGTTTAAAGCCGTCTGGAACTCGATCAAGGACATGAATCTCCGCTTTGCCAATGTCACGTATCAGTCCCCCAGCCAAATCGAAACCACGCTCGATCAGCACCGGAAAATTTATCAAGCAATCGCGAGCTGCCGCCCCGATGACGCCGCCATCTGCCTGCAAAACCACCTCAATCATTCGCGCGACAACCTCCTCCTCTGGATCGAACAAACGCGGATCAATGCCCAAAACGCGGCAAAAGAGGATGATAGCCTTCCCTCATAAAGGCTCGAACAGGCTCAAATAGGCTCACCCAACTACAAAAATGTGCCAAATCTCCAACTTCTTGTCAAAAATCCCCACACCCTCGACAAGAAGACACTCGAATGCCTAGACTAGATGCATCTATGACGATGGATCGAAAAAAACACACTAGGCGTTCTAATCACACACTCCCTTCAAGAAGGGATTTCCTTAAAAAAACCGGAGCGGCCACATTCGGATTTTCCGTTATGCCCTCTTACCTTGCCTTGGGCCGAACCGATGCCGAAGGCAATGTCCCACCCAGCCAAAGAGTCAACCTCGGATGCGTCGGTGTCGGAGGCAGAGCCGGAGCGGTCATTCCAGCACTCACATCAAACGGCCACGCCCAGGTCACCGCTTTCTGCGACGTCGATTTCAAAGCCGGAGCCGAACGCAACCTTAAGCGCTTCCCCAAAGCCAAAAAATTCGCCGACTTCCGCACGATGTTGGATGAAATGGGCGATGACATCGACGCCGTAAGTGTCGTTACTCCCGACCACACCCACTTTACCGCCGCCATGGACGCCATGTGCCGCGGCAAACACGTCTATGTCGAAAAACCCCTCACCCATAGCTTCCGCGAGTCCGATCTGCTCATGCAGGCCGAAAAAAAATTCAAGGTCATCACCCAGATGGGCAACCAGGGGCACACCTCCGCCGGGGCCTTGCAATTCCAACATCTCGTCAGTAAAGGCATCATCCACGACATCGTAAAAATCGATGCCTGGAAATCCCCCAGCCTCTGGTTCATGGATGCAAAAAAACGCATCAACCAGTATCCTGGCGAAATGAAAGCCCCGGACTCCCTCAACTGGGACCTATGGTGCGGCCCGGCAAAAATGATGCCCTACAACCGGAAATACCATCCATTCGATTGGCGCGCCTTCTACCTCTACGGCAACGGGATGCTCGGCGACTGGGGTGCCCATATCATCGATTTCGCCCACCACTGGCTCAAACTCGGGCTGCCGACCCACATCAAGTGCCATCAAATGCAGGATCACAACAAAGTGATCTTCCCTCTGGCCAGCAAGCTTTCCATGCACTTCCCGAAACGGGGAGACAAGCTTCCGGCCTGCGACCTCAACTGGCACGATGGCATCGGCTGGGAGCCGGAAATTGATGAAAAATACTGGGACGTCAACAAAGATGGCAGCAAAAAGAAACCTAACCCGGGAGGTGCCGGAAGTCTGCTCCATAACAAAGACGGCGACTACCTCGTTAAACGTGGCTCCCACGGCAGTCCTTCACAGCTCTACCCGCGGATCAAGATGCGAGATTTCGGTGAAGAGATGAAAGCTAAAGGTCCAAAACTCGGGCATGAGCAAAGTTTCATCCAAGCCTGCATGGGCAAAGGGGAAACAAGCTCACCCTTCAGCGTTGGCGGAGAACTCACCCAGGTGCTCCTGCTCGGAGTCATCTGCCAATTTCTCAACGAAGACCTTGAGTTTGACCCAAAAACCAAGCAATTCAAAGGCAACGACAAAGCCAACAAGATCCTCGCGGGGCCCGCTCCGAGAAAGGGATGGGAAACCTTCTACAAGCCCGTCTAGTCATCGGACGCTCCCTCCTCCGTCCCTAATAAATGGAGACTTTATCGAAAGTCTCCATTTACTGCACACGTATCATAGCTCAAAACAATCCCTACCTTTTACCAACACCCAACTTCAAACCTTAAATCATGTCTACAGAATCCAACGAATCAAGCAATAAGCTCGGTCTCATCTTCGCATCCGTCCTTCTCCGACTCTGGCTCGGTGTCCGAGCCCTACAAACCGGCATCGAAAAATTCGCCGGCATCAAAATGAGCGAAGAAGGTGCCAAAATCGATGGCCAGGTCTATGACCCGGACCTCACAGTAGAAGCATCATCCAAAGCTTACTCGATGGCCAACTACCACGGGGTGCCCGAGGCGCTCAAAGGAAAATTCGAAGCGGAGCCCCTGATGATGGGCTGGGCGCTCAACATCTACGACAAGGTGCTTGGACCTGCGCTGATTCTTCTCGGTCTGACCATCCTGCTCGGCATCGCCTCGCGCGTCAGTTTGCTCATCCTGGGCCTCGTCTACATCAGCCTGACCTGGGGACTCATCCTGATCAACCAAGACGGTGGCATCGCCTGGCTCGGAGTGCATATGGCCCTCATCGCCATGGCTCTCAACTGGGCGAATTACAATCCTCTGCGTATTCTCAAAAAGTGGTAATCCGCTAACCGAAGCCAACCACGATCCATTCATTCATTATGAACCGACGCGAATTTTTATCCAAAAGCAGCACCATCGCCGGAGCCGGCCTCGTGCTCGGAGCTCCGTCTGTCCTTGGGGCCGCCGGCAGCGCCAATGACAAAATCAACGTAGCCTTGATCGGCATGGGCAAACAAGGCCGGGTCCTGTTTGAAGCCATGTCCAACATCCCTGGCATTCACTTCCAGGCGGTCTGCGACATCTGGGACTACAACCTGAATTCCGGAGCCGGCAAAGTTCGGGCACTGCAAAAACACATGCCCAACCGCTACACCGATATCGACGAACTCCTGGAAAAAGAAAAGGGACTCGACGTCGCTATCGTCGCCACCCCCGACTTCTGGCACTCCCCGCATACCGTCAAATGCCTCGATGCAGGCTTGCACGTGTATTGTGAAAAAATGATGTCCAACACCATCGATGGCGCACGCGCCATGGTCCATGCCATGGAGCGCAATAAAAAGCTCTGCCAGATTGGACACCAACGCCGTAGCAACCCACGCTACCGCTACACGCTGGATCACCTGATCAACAACAACAAGATCTGTGGCACCATCGTCAACATCAACGGCCAATGGAACCGCGCCGTGTCCTCATCCCAAGACATCCAATACAAAAAGAGTCTGGCCATCGATCCAGCCCGCCTCAAACAATATGGATTCAAGGACATGCACCAGTTTATGAACTGGCGATTCTACCGCGATCTTTCCGGAGGTCCGATTTCCGACCTTGGAGCCCACCAGATCGACGTCTTCAACTGGTTCCTCGGCTGCCAGCCAAAGTCTGTATTCGCCTCGGGAGGAAACGATTTCTTCAAAACACGCGAGCACTTTGACAATGTCATGGCGATCTTTGAATACGATTCCGCCCAGGGACCTGTGCGTGCCTTCTACCAGGTGCTCACCACCACCAGCTCCGGTGGAGGATTCTACGAAAGCTTCATGGGCACTGAGGGCACCATCAAAACCTCGGAAATGGCATCCGGCAGCGCTATTTACCGCGAGAGCAGCGCTCCACTGTGGGACGATCTCGTCAAACGTGGCTACCTCCGGAAAAAAGCGGCTCCCGCGCCAGCCAAAAAATCCGACGGTATCGCCTCCTACGCATCCGCAGCCCCCGAAGAGTTCGCCATTCCCGGCGTGCTCAACAAACAACCTCACCAAAACCACTTGGAGAATTTCTTTGCAGCGGTCCGTGGCGAGGCTAAACTCAATTGCGACGCCCGACACGCCTTCGAAAGTGAGGCTCCCATTTTCTGGGTCAATCCGTCGGCCCTCCAGAAAGAACCCATCATCTTCACACCAGAACAACTACAAGTATGAAACCAACCATTCCATTCCTCGTCCTCGGTGCAGCATCCCTGTTTGCACTGAGCTCCTGCAATAAAGAATCCTCCTCCGAAACCACAACTTCCGGCTCCGGAGGCCCTGGCATCGGAACCCCTGGCGGAGTTGAGCTCGTCACCGAACTTCCCAAGGAAGTCATCGAAGGCTCACCAGCTCCTAAAAACATCCCGAACCTCGCCCCCAAACCAAAAAAATTCCCTACCTTCCTCGTCCCGGAAGGCACCGTTTTACTCTCCAAGGGTAAAAAAGTGACCTGCAGTGACGACTACCCGATCATGGGATCACCCGAACTGGTCACCGACGGGGAAAAGGAAGCAGGCGAAGGCTACTTTTTTGAAATCCTTGACGGCCTCCAGTGGGTTCAGATCGACCTCGAAAAAAGTCAACCCATCCACGCCCTTCTCCTCTGGCACTTCCACGGCCAGCCACGCGTGTATCATGACGTGATTGTTCAGGTCTCTGACGACCCTGAGTTCAAAACCGGTGTCACCACCCTGTTCAACAATGACTACGACAACTCATCCAAGCTCGGCAAGGGAACTGACCGACCATACATTGAGTCGCACTTTGGTCATTTGATCAACGGCAAGGGAACCAAAGCCCGTTACGTCCGCTGCCACAGCAACGGCAACACTTCCAATGGTGAAAACCATTACATTGAAGTGGAGGTCTATGGCACTCCTGAATAAAACCATTCAACATAACGGAGGAGCCTCGTTGAGGTTTCTCCGTTTTTTTGTGCCCGGATGCGCCGAGGCCTGAGCGCATTTCGAATACCTCATCCGGAACTCTCATGGATCACGCAGTGCTTTTCCAAATACCTCAACAACGATCAATCGTCTCGTCTGTTTTGCGGAGTGGTATGAGCCTGTCTGGAACGAATTCTCCAAAGAGCGGCCAGCATCCCCCACGCATCCCTCAATGGACGAACCTTCCCCCCGTCTTTTTCAATCCAGGTCACAGGTAATTCTTTCCAATCGCTCCCGCTCCCGGCCATGGCCGCTAGCATCTCAGCATCGAAGGCCAAGCCGTCTTCCTCCAAGCGACCGGCAACCGCGCGGTAATCATCCGCCCGAAGCAATTTGGCCCCACACTGTGGATCCTCGCAGCGCAACCCGACCAGAACCTGAACAGCCAGACGAAACAGGCGATGAGCGACCATACGAGGAAAGCTCAGAGCCACCCGGGTTTCCTCTGTCCGCTTTCGAATCGCTAAAACCGAACAACCGGATTCCATTCCCGTGTCCAACATCCGAACCAATTCGTCAGGAGACAGACTTCCGTCGGCATCCACAAAGGCCAACCAGTCCACTTCCGGATACTCAGCCCAAGCCTCACGAACCACCGCTCCTTTCCCTCGATGATCATCGGCAAAATACAAGGACACCTCCGGGAATACGGCAAGAAATTCAGCGCGAAGCTGCTTGAGCCTCTGACGCTCTTCATCGCCCGAACCGTCATCCGCAATAACCCAATGAATAGAGTAAGGAACGTTCACCAAGGTGGCTGCCAAGCCCCGGCCAAAACCTCTAAGACGCTCGGCATCCTTCCATACCGGAGTAACCAGCACAATACTCTCATTCCTTTGAACTTCCTTTTGAGGCATTGGCATGTAAACACATCTACACGCTCTGTTCTTTCAATCAATCCATGAAAATTCCAACGCCCATTCAAACCGCTCTGCCCATCCTTTGCTGGATCGGAGTTCTGGCTTTGGCCGTCGGAATGCGATTCGAGCACTTATCCAAGCGTCCGTTCCACTTCGATGAAGCAACCGGCGCCCGCATCACGGCTCAGCGTATGGATCCGGCATCCGGATATGAATTCAACCCGGTGCACAACCACGGCCCGCTACTCAGTGCCGTAGCCAGCCCCATCTGCCACCTAAATGGAGAGTCCACCTGGCCATCCATGACCAAGCTCAGCCTGCGCCTCGTCCCTGCCATCGCCGGCAGTTTACTGGTCCTCGTCCCCCTGATCTGGAGAAAGCGGTTCGGCCATGTACCGATGCTTGCCGCGGCCGCCTTTCTAGCAAGTTCCCCGCTTCTGGTCTACTACAGCCGGATGTTTATTCATGAGATGATCCTCGCGCTCTGCGGACTGCTCTGCCTCACACTGATCGGCCGCTATTCCACCTCAACCAGCAACACCTCCCGCAATGTGAGCGCCGCCCTGGCCGGTATCACCTTGGGTTTGATGTTCGCTACCAAGGAATCTTTTGCCATCAGTGTCATTGCATGGTCAGGATCCGCCACCCTGGTTTTTTTATCCCAATGGCCGAACAAAAGAACATGTTCGCCAAGGCTCTACTGGAAACGGCACCAAACACCGATCCTCATCGGTCTGGGATCCGCCGGACTCAGCTCGGCTTGGTTCTATACCAATGGATTCACCAACCCCGGAGGAGCATGGGATGCCGTCCGCACCTTTTTTATCTATCAAACCGGAGCAGGCCACGACAAGGCCTTTTCCTACTACTTCGAGATGCTGGCCATCCCGAAAAAGGCAGCGATTTGGTGGTTCGAAACCCCGGTTCTGATCCTTGCCGCCATCTCCATGATCCGGGCCCACTTACCTGGATCGACCATCCCTCACGTTCAACTCATTCGCTTTCTCAGCTACGCATCCATTGGCCACCTCCTGATCTATAGCCTCATCGCCTACAAAACCCCCTGGTTGATGTGCCTACCATGGGCTCATTTCTGCCTGCTGGCAGGTCTTTCCTTCTCGGGTATCCACAAGTGGAGGCTTCCACTGCAAGGAGCAGCCCTGCTCGTACTAATTGCGGTTACAGCCCAACAATCAAAACTATCCCGCTTTGCCACTGGTCGCTTTGCATCGGACGCCCGCAACCCCTACGCCTACTCTCCGACCAACCGCGACATCGAATCTGTCAGGGACTGGCTGGCTGAACTATCAAAAGGAACCTCCCCCGGAAGTATGGAGCCTATCGCCGTGGTCGGCAGGGAATACTGGCCCCTGCCATGGTACTTGCGCGATTTCCAACAGATTGGCTATTGGCCACAGCCTGAGCCGGTAATCAATCAATGTGCCGTGGTTTTTGCCATGCCTGAAGCCGCCGATGCTGTGAGTGAGCAATTGGAACACTCCCATATGATTCTCCCCAGAACTCTGCGCTCTCAGGTTCCCGTAATGATGTATCTGCGCAAGGACCACTGGCAACGCTGGATGGAGCCCGAAACTCCATGATCACCAGAGCATCTGGCTCACCGACGGCTGATTGAGGCCAATCAGCCCTACCCCATCTCTCATCTCTCATGACTCCACCCGAGCACAAACTGTTTCACCACGAGGCAATGAAAACCACCTTCTTCTTGCGTCTATGCGGAGAGGACGAAAGCCTCTTGAAGGGTATTGCCAGTGAGGCCTTTCACTTGATTGGAGAGCTGGAACAAAAACTCAGCCGATATGCCGAAGGTGGCGATATCCACCGAATCAATGCCCTGCAAGCCGGCGAGACACATCACATCAGCGAAGAAAGCCACGCCTGCCTGCTGACAGCCTTGGAGGCATACATCCATACCGGAGGACTCTTCGACCCCACTCTTGGTTCGTTGATCGACCACCAAAAACAACAACAAGCAGGCGAAGTTCCTCGGCCACTTGGTCAACTCATCATCCATCCGGACACACCTGCGGTTACCTGTGTCGAGCCAGGCCGGATCATCGACTTAGGAGGGATAGGCAAAGGTTTCGCCCTCGACCAACTGGCCCGTTTCATCGACGGATGGGACATCGATGGGGCTCTTTTTTCATCAGGAGCCAGCACCCATCTGGCCGTCGGTGATGTGAGCTGGCCCATCGAACTCGTCGGAGACCAGTATCAATCCCACACGATGCTGCATCAACAGGCGTTAAGCGCTTCAAGCTTCGACATCCAAGGCTGCCATATTGTACATCCTGGATCAGCAGGTATGGCCATCACCGAGGTCTCGCCTGAAAAAAATCCTCACAAGCGCATCTGGGCATACAGTCAAGCAGCTGCATTCGCCGACGCATGGTCCACGGCTCTGATGCTCATGCCCACAGCTGAAATCGCGCAGACTCCGACGACAGAAAACCAACTCACCGCCGTGCACCTCGAACAAGCCGACGGCTTACACCTGATCTCAGCCCAAGCCTAAGCACCACCTGATCGTTGCCGGATATCAGACCAGGACATCGTCCTACGATGCAACACGAACACCCCGGCCAAAACCACCGTGATCACCTGCAAGGCATGCAGGACCAGTGAGTAGGCCATACCAAACTCCTCGGAGTATCCAAACAGGGCCAAAGCCACCACGGTGCCAAGCTGAAAAGTCCCAATAAACCCTGGGGCCCCGGGTGCCGCCACAGCAAGAGCAATCATCACACACACACTGGCCCCCACCCACCAGGAATCATCAACCCCAAAACTCCATAACCCGAACTGATAGAGCATTACCAGACTCCCCCATAACGCTGTCGACCATAACACAGCCCAGGCCAAATCCTTTAAACTCGAAATGCCTTTCAGCCCTGTCACAAACTCTTCCATCAGATCAACCAGCTTCGCCACAAACCGAGGAAAACGATGCCCCAAAAAGCGCTCCAAGCAACGCTCGCCAACACGAATCATCCTCGCCCCTTGCACATAAACAACTAACACAAATAGCAATAAGCCCACACCACCCAACCCCATAACCCGAACACCAAAAACCACCCAGTCCGGAACACTTGGCAGGCGACCGACACAGAAACCAAACAAAACCATCAAGGCAATCACATCAAACACCCGCTCAACCACAATGCTTGCGAGCGCCGATGAAAAACGAATGGCTTGCCAACGGCTCATTACCCATGGCCGGACCAACTCCCCCACCCGCAAGGGCATCACAAAATTGGCAGCAAACCCAACCAGACTGGCTTCAAGCAGACACGTTCGGCTAAAGCGCTCCCCCTTCGGCAGGAGATGCCTCCACCGTATGGCCCGAAACCAGAAGGTTAACAAGGTCATCCCGATCAATCCGGGCACAAATGCCCAACGGATTCTCCCCAGTTCGTTCACCAACAAAGACCAATCCAAGCGCCAAACCAATACCACCAGGATCAGCACCCCCACAACGGTGCTCCCCCACACGGCCAGCCTCGCCCCCGTCCACTGATTGTTGTAACGATCTTTTTTCATTATCCCTTGGCGACCATCAAATCCCCAGCTTTCAACCTAACACATCGTTCATCGCACGCTGAAATCAAGCTAGTGATACGCTGAGGGGGATCGTGTAAAATGTCAATCACACCCCAATCCGAATCGGGAGTTTCCTTGGAAGAAAACGTCGCGATGTTCCATGCTTCTTGAAAAGCAAAAGAACATCTCGGTGGGTTTGCAACATACTCAATCATTGCTGTCGCACCCCGCTCCCATTGACAATGCTCTGAAGCTGAGCCGACATGTCATTTAAAATTTTCGCATAATCGGGGTCACCACTTCGATCATTATTTTCTGTCGGGTCCGTTGATAAATCGTAGAGCTTTCCTCCTGAGACGTACTTCATATCCCCGACCCGCAAGGCCTTGGATGATCCGGTATTATTCTGTTCCACCGTAAAGCCCACACCCACCTGGTCATGTCCCAATAGGGCAGGCAGGGCACTTTGAGAATCAACGGCACTCCCCGAGGGCAGGTCCATCCCCAACAGTTCTGCAAACGACGCCATAAAATCCACCTGATTCATCAAGGCCGGGGAGACACCGGGCTCAATCTTTGCCGGCCACTTCACAATGAACGGAACCCGGGTGCCGCCCTCAAGAATACTGTATTTTCCACCGCGCCACGGACCGGAACTATCGTGTCCCTGCGTGGCATCATCGCCCGAACCATCGGCATAACCATCGCCATAAACCGGACCATTGTCACTCGAAAGAATCACAATCGTATCTTCACTCAATCCCGCCTCTTCAAGCGCCTGAATGATTTGCCCGACGGTCCAATCAAATTGCACCATCGCATCCCCGCGCCACCCGAGGCTGGAAGAACCTTGAAATGCCTCATGAGGCGCGCGCGGCACGTGAATATCCTGAGACGCAAAGTAGAGAAAGAAGGGCGTTTGTTCATCCTGAGCCGCAATGTATTGCTTCGCCTTTTCCAAAAAAACAAAGGCCTGAGTTTGGTCTTCCCAAAGGGCCTCGGCACCACCCGACATATAACCAATGCGACCCATGCCATTAATGAAGCTGTGGTTATGGCCGGAGTTGCTGTTATAGAGACGGTCAGCGGCGTCGGTTTCACTGTATTGCGGATACGATGTGCTGCCTGCCACATTGACCGCCGCATAGCTGCTATTGTGCACATAAACTGGGTCGAGAACCTTGCCGTCACCATCCCGGGAAAGTGGCGCTACCGTTAGAATCCCCGTTCCCGGATTAGCCACTTCATCGACAGCCTCCATGTAGTCGGCATTCACCAAATTACGCCCCTCCATATAAATGCAGGGAACGCGATCATTGGTCGTGGGCAGGATAAAAGAATAATCAAAACCGATGTCGAGCGGGCTAGGGCTGATGTCTCCATTCCACTGAATTTCATCTCCCCCTTCACCCATGCCGAGATGCCACTTCCCCACCACGGCCGTTCGATAGCCCGCGTCTTTGAACATATCCGGCAGAGTATACATGTCTTGAGGAATCGAAAGCTTTCCCGTTGGTTTGATGATCCCCACTCCGTATCTGAAAGCAAACACACCTGTCAGCATCGAAAATCGTGACGGCGAACAAGTCGAAGCCGAACAATGACCATCGGTAAAACGGATTCCTTGCGATGCCAACGTGTCAATATGCGGGGTTTCAATTTTACTATCAGGGTTATAGGCCTTCACATCACCGTATCCCACATCATCACCATAAATAAAAACCACATTCGGTTGCTTTTCCCTGGCTGGGCCACGACCGAGGATCACCGTCCGATAAAAATAGCGGATTCCGTTCGAGTCAGCATCTATCAGGTCAAGCAGTCCGTGGTACTTGGGAGTCACCGGTTCTCCAACGGCTTGCCACGACCCAGGATCAAGGGACGAGCTACGCTGCAACTGGTAGCGCCGCCCCGCCATCGCATCAACGGTCAGAATAAAAGTATTGTTCGCATCATCATATCGATAAGCAACAGGAGCAATGCCACGCTGGGCATTCGTCCAAGGTGAGGCAGCGACATGTTCTTCAAAATCAGTCGAGCCATCACCATCGTAATCACCGCGCGACTGATAAATGGCAGCCACCCCGGCTTCATCCAACAAGGAAGAAAACACGCGAACATCATCAAGATGCCCGTTGAAGAACCCGCCCCCGGCACGAAGAGCCCCCAAACACACATCGATACCTGAACTTCTCGGGCCAGACTCGGCCTGGGTCTCGGATTCCAACACACCGTCAACAAACAAGCGAATGACACCGCTGATCGAATGTCGCTGCACACAGACTTGATGCCACCGGCCATCGTTGACTACGGATTGACTCTGCAATGTCGTATCGGCTACGCCAAAAGCGACCCGGTGGCCCAACTGGACCACCCCCCAGCCGGATGCCCCAGCACCATCCTCGCTGGCATCCACAAGCCCCACGCCCTGGCCCCACTGCGACCCTGAACTTGCCGTCCCGGTGGTTAGCATCCAAAAGCTCAAGGTAAAGTCCTTCTGAAAAATATTTGGAATGCTTACGCTGGCGTCGATACCATTGAAAAAAGCACACTTCTCATCAATCCCACCGTCCAGGTATGTTTCGGCATTTTGCCACAGCCCGTCATGCACCGGGGCTAACAATGAATAATCGAGCACATCCCCCTCCATCGGATAATAGGCCACCAAATCATCTGCAAGCAAAGAAATATACTCGGGGGCATCATCCGTGGTCACGGTGAGTTCCACTTCATCGACGCGAGCGAACTCACCCATTGACGACGCCCCACGCAAAAATTGCAGCCACACTTTTTTCCCCTCATGCACGGCGTCCCCCCCCTCAATGTCTGAGATAGCGGCCGATTGATATCCCGCACCATTGGCAAAGCCGCTCACCGTACCACTGGCGATTTGATTCAAGGTCCCTGATACCGTATCATCACTACTGGTAAACAAGCGCCATTTCACCTGATCCCCCGCATCCCAACCACTTTTTGGCAACCACTTGAAGGACAAATCAAATTGATCCCCAGGAAGCACAGTATGCGATGTCATCACAGATGCAGCCAGATTGGGTTGCCCACTCGATTGGCCAATAACCAAAGACCATTCCCCAACAAACGCGTTATCCTGTTTCCGCTGGGTTTCACCACCAAAACCCGTCAGCCACCCGGCAATCGAAATATTGCCCGAACCTTCTTCAAAACTGGCATTCCCCTGACGGTTATCAATCAAGCTAACGCGCACGGGTTCAGCGAATGCCAAGACATGAACCACAAGCAATGAAATGACAACATGGGAAGTCATAGGTTTAGATTAAAATGGATATGCCTCACCGAGCATGATTTCGCAGTGGCTTATACACGCAATGAAACAGAATCAAAAGCAAAGAGATGCGAGTTCTCTCTATTTCGTGTCCAGCCTACTCACGGCCATGTTGATAAAAATGAAAAGATTACCGCACCCACTTGGCAAACGCTTTCGGTGCTACCCCTTGGATGCGTGTGAACCAACGCCTGAAGTTGGAGATGTCGGCAAACCCAAGCTCGGCAGCGACCTCTTTAATCCGGGCGTCTGGACGGCTCAAAGCCCAGCGGGCAAACTGAATCCGTCGCTTTTCAAAAACCACACGAGGGCTGCAATTGATTTCCATCTGATAGAGGCGCTCCAACTGACGTCTGCTTAAACCAACGGCTGCGGCCAGATCATCCACCGAAATTTTCTCATCCAGGTTGTGATCATTCAAGATGCGCTGGGCCTCGAGAAAGCGCGCATCGGCAGCGTCGGGTATCGTCGTTGACACACCCTGTTCTTCCATCACTTGGGCAAAACAATCCATCCACCCCAGCAGAACCTCTTGAAAAGCCAGCCAATCGCGGAAGGAAACCTCATGAGCACCCAAATACCAACTCTTCATTGTCACCCGACTAGCCACAGCGTCCACCACTCTGCGAGCTTCAATCTCCAACCGAGGGCAGTCTCCGGCTTCCAGCAACATGGTCTTATTCATCGGAAAAAGATGCTGCCCCGAGTCCCACTTCGCTGAAAACGTAACAGAAATAAAATGCAGAGGACCTTGAAAACTCTGCTGGCGGAGCTTGGGTGGTGGGATCAACCACTCCCCCGGACCCGCCGTCACTGGTCCATTGCCGTCATCAACCATGGCGGAACCACCCAAAATCAACCACGCGCTGTTCTCATCAGAGTCCAAGGTGATACTCATACTTTGAGCACTCTCCACGGATAGTTTACGCTCGGAAGCCCAGAGTAGGCGAGGAGTCAAGCCTAGCCATCTTTGGTATGAAACCCGAGAAGCCATGTCAAAATCAGCCATGAACTAAAACTAGACAAATCAATGATTCGAGTAAAGCAATGTCGTAAATCGACCACTCATTGTCGTTAACCAGCAGGTTCTTTTTACGTATAAGGGAATATGCGATTATCATCCACTCGACTGCTCACCCTTGCCAGCGCTGCGGCCCTGCCACTGTCCCTGCATGCCGAAGATCATCCACAGATTTCCGGGGTCTTTCCCCACTTGGCACACACCAACGAGGAACGCGAGGTAGGAATTGGAGCCGTGGTTCCATGGGCAGGCTCACTCTGGACCAACACCTATGGTCCACACCTTCCTCATGGCTCAACAGACAAGCTGCGCCAGATTGATATGAACTGGAATGTCATCGAACGACCGGAATCCGTCGGAGGCACCCCGGCCAACCGCATGATCCACCCAGAAACCAAGCAACTTTGTATCGGCCACCATGTGATCGATCAACATGGCAGGGTGCGCACTATTGACCCGAAACATACCATGCCGGGCCGCATCACCGCCAACGCCCGCCACTTGAGCGACCCCAAAAACAAAATCTACTACATCACCATGGAAGATGGCGTCTATGAAGTAGACTTGCACAGTCTCGAGGTCAATGACATCGTCCGGGATCCCATCAATATTTCCAAAACCCACTTGCCCGGCTATCACAGCAAGGGCGCTTACACTGGCTCCGGTCGCATGGTCATGTCGAACAACGGCGAACCAAACAACACCGCACCGTCGGGTTGTCTGGCATCCTGGGACGGGAAGGACTGGACAGTCGTTGCCCGCAACCAATTCACCGAGGTGACCGGCCCCGGAGGAATTTCAGGAAACAACCCAGACGATGACCGGGTGTGGTCGGTAGGCTGGGATGCCAAGTCCCTTCGGCTCTTCCTGCTCGAGGACGGAACCTGGCACACATTCCGCCTCCCCAAGGGTTCCTACACCCACGATTCCAACCACGGCTGGAACACCGAGTGGCCACGCATCCGGAAGGTTAAGGAGGATCTCACCCTGATGCACATGCACGGGCTATTCTTCGATTTCCCTCAGACGTTTTCTGCATCAAATTACGGAGGTATTCACCCCATCTGCACCTATGTCAAAATGCCTGTGGATTACGCATGGTTCAACGGCAAGCTCGTCATGGGAAAAGACGATGCCTCGATGTTCGACAATGCCTTTGTGAAACAGTCCCAGTCCAACCTATGGGTCGGAGACCTGAAAGATCTGGAAAGCTGGGGACCAAAAAGCGGCTTTGGCGGTGTGTGGCTGCGTGAGAACTTTGATCTCGGAGAAACATCTGAACCCTTTTTCATCGGAGGATTTAAACACGCCACCCTTCACCTCCAACACCAGGGAGGCTTTGAGTTCCCGGTGGAAATCCAAGTTGACCGCAAAGGCAATGGAAAATGGGAAAGCTACCGGACCGTCACCACCGACAAAACCAACGGCTACACATACCACATCCTATCTGACCTGGACGCACAGTGGGTCCGGCTCGTTGCCAAAGGTGCAGCCCATCATATCACAGCCTACTTCCAACTCAGCAGCCCCTATCCTGAGATCAAAGACCAAAAACTCTTTTCTGCACTCGCAGCAATCACAACACCGGCCCCGGAAGGAGCCCTACTGCAGCTCCCGAAAGGACGGGAGATGAAACTCAACGCCTTCACAAAATCCGGTCTTATCCAAGTGGATGGCCAACTCAAAGCAGCGCCGAAAAAAAACACCACAAGCGACGCAAAAACAGCTAGGGCCATTGCGATCAAAAACGACACCCGCGTAGGAGCCGATAAGGCCTCCGCTTTTGTCCAATTCAAAGACGCCGATGGGCGGGACATGACGCTACGCCTCCCCCGCGGCCACGATTCCTTTGACGCAACACTTGGAAAAACCCGCCACATCCGGGAGATCGTCACCGAGCGAACCACCATGAATCTCCACGGTACCTTCTACGAGCTCCCACGCCCCAAACCCGGCAAATTTCTCAACTTCTGGCAGATGAAACCCATCGCCAGCCACAGCAAACACATCCACGACTTCTGCAGTTGGCGAGGTATGCTCGTCCTATCCGGGGCCAAGACCGGCAGCACCTCCCCCAGACACATTGCCCTGAACGCCTCAAGCAGCCTGTGGCTCGGCGAGATAGACGACCTCTGGAAACTCGGAAAACCTACCGGCCAAGGCGGTCCGTGGCTGAACACCAGCGTCGAAGCCGGACAAGCCTCGGACCCGTATCTCATGCTCGGATACGAACACAAAAAACTCAACCTGAGCCACAACAGCCACAAACCCGTGAGCTTCGACATCGAAGTGGATTTCCTCGGCACAGGTGAGTTCGCCCACTACGCCACCTTGGTCGTTCCGTCAGGCAAGAACATAAGCCACCTCTTCCCTTCGGGTTTTGCCGCCCACTGGGCACGTATTACCTCCAAGGCCAACACCACGGCCAGTGCCCAATTCAACTATGCATCAAGCACCCCGCATCCACCAGAGCAACCTTCACGGCCCTGAACATACCATCCTCAGAACCAAGTAATAAAATGCTCACTTTTCTGTGACCAAACATGAGTCTCTCGGAATAGATAAGCAAGGCTGCCATCGATCTCTCGCGAATCATCTACCTCACCCGTATTTGGATTCCAGGGAACCAATCAAGAAGCCCTGATTATCAAGCTCAATCCTACAAATTCATCCAGTGGACGGCCATAGACCAAACCGCTGTATGTTACGGGTGTTGAGTTAAAAACAACACCTCCTTGGCCGTTCTGGCCCCGATCCGAATGCTCACCATCATGAAGTCCACTACCCTTGCTTGCGCCACAACCCTGTTCACCCTTGTTTTTTCAGCGCCGGACAGCATTGCCGCGCCACGCCCGAACATCCTCTATTTTTATGTGGATGACATGGGTTACGGCTCGATTGGTCCCAATGGCCAGAACGATCGGCGAGCCAACAATCTGCCCGCTGTTCAAACGCCGAACATCGACGCCATGGCAGTGACCGGAGTGAACTTCCAACGAGCGTATGGTGCGCCCGTCTGCTCTCCGGCACGATCGTCCCAGCAAACCGGATACCATCAGGGGCATACCTATGCCGACCGCAATGACACCAACAACGCCCGCAAGGCCATGCGGGCCGAGGACATCACCATGGGAGATGCGCTGAAAGCTGCAGGCTACGTCACCGGCTACTGGGGGAAATGGGGATATGGAGCTGAATCCAAACAAAACGATCCGGCATTACTCAATTTGCAAACCCTCCCAAATAACCACGGTTACGACTACATTCTCACCGAACTGCATCACACCCGGGCCCACACTTTTTTCCAGCCAACCCTGTGGCACTTCAAACCGGGAGATACCCAAATCGCCTTGATCCCCAACTCCATGGCAGCCTACACGGATCCGGCAAGTTACCCCCAGTCACCGGCGAAGCAAAGCGACCCAGCTTACCCGTCCACCGCCTACTGCGATGACTTGTATGCCATGCACTGCCTGGACTTTGTCCGGACCCAGGCACAAAACTACAACAGCACGGGGCAACCGTTCTTTGCCCTCTTTGCCCCACAAATCCCGCACAGCCCCTACGGTGAAGTGAGCTCACTACCCGGTTATGCCGATGCCTATGCCAGCGACCCACATTTTGCAGACCGCTCTGCACAAGCCCAGAACTGGGCGGCCATGGTCACCCGGATCGATGCCCACATCGGCAATATCCTCGCTGCACTGGAAGATCCGAACAACGACGGTGATACCTCCGACTCCGTTGCGGCCAACACCCTGGTCATCTTCCAGTCCGACAATGGCGGGGCCAGCAACGATGGCGTCAGCCAGTATGCATCCAATGCCGACCTGCGAGGAGCCAAAAACAGCATCTGGGAAGGCGGACTCCGCGTTCCACTCGTGATGCGCTGGCCTGACGAAATCGATGCGCACTCACCCATCCAGATCGGAACCAACAGCCAACGCGTTGTCGATGTCACCGACCTACTACCAACCTTCTGTGAGCTTGCCGGAGTCGAAATCCCAACCGGAGTCGACGGAGTCTCCATCGCACCCACACTCACTGGCGACGGCCACCAGCGCGCACGCCCGTATATCACCCACGAATCCCAACCAAACCGATCCATTATTCGAGGGAACATGAAACTGGTCGATAAAAACGGTTCCTTCGAACTCTACGATCTCGACGTCAACGAAAACACTAACATCGCCTCATCCCATACGGGCCTCGTCTCCGAACTTTCCACCCTGCTGCTCGGTGAAAACGTTCGAGCCGCTCAGTGGACAGCGAACACCTACCACAACTGGACCGGGGCCGATAACACCAACATCTCGGATGCAGCCAACTGGTCTGACTACATTTATGCCGAAGGAGGCACCACCTATAACACCGAGAATGGAGCCCCCACAATCCCATGGACTGCAAGCATGAAAAACAGCGGAGGCAGCCACAACACCTCTACCGTGGATCGCGATACCTCATTCCTTTCACTCGAAGTCGAGGGAGCATCCGCCACAGCAAAACAAATGATTGATGTGTCCGACAAGACGCTGACAGCCCGCAACGAACTGCGCCTCAAAGCCCACAGCTCGGTGGATATTGATAACGGAACACTCGACACCCTACGTTGGGTTGAGGTCCACGAAGAGGCGGCAATCACAGGCAGCGGTGACATCACCGGAACACTTTACCAATCCGGTTCACTGGTCATCAGCCAAAGCAGCCCAACCAGCATAGGCGTCGGAGGTGAAACCCTAACCGATAGAATCGTCAACGGCGGTTTTGAAACAGGAAGTGGCACCTCCTTTAGTGCCACCGACCAGTGGAGCAACGCCACGGGGGACGACACCAAAAACGCCCGCAATACAACCAACCCTCAAGCAGATGCCAATCGCGGTATCGTCTCCGGCCTTGTTAGCCCCACTCAGAATACCACTTATATCATTCAGGATGGCGACCAGTTCCGCTTCTCATTCTACTATGCAGCTGCCAGTGCATGGGACATTGGCAACGACACCATCACCGTCACCATCTTCTACAACGACGGCAGCGAACAGATCCTATTCACTGATGTCTTCACCCCCAGCCAGGACTTCGGCACAGGCTATGATTTCTCTGGGGCCATCGACTTTGCGGCAAACCCCGGATCGGTTGGTCAAAACCTTCAAATTCGTTTTGACTCCGCCACTGCCGGCAACAGCGAGTTTGCAGCCATCGACAGCATTTCCCTGGTAACGGTCGAACGCGGCAACATCGAGTTGCTCACCAATGGCGACTTTGAAAATGGAACGGGCGAAAGCTTTACCGCCACCGACTCGTGGACCAGCACCGAAGGCAACGACAGCGATAACGTTCGCAACACCTCCAGCCCTCAAAATGGATCCTACCGAGGGATTGTTACCGGAAACCGCTCACCGCAAACCGACACAGGACACGTCATCCAAAGTGGCAACAACTTCACACTGAGCTTCCATCACGCTGCAGCTCTGTCATGGGACATCGGATCCGACACGCTTGATGCCGTCGTCTTCTACGACAACGGGAGTGAGGTTGAGCTCAGCCGCACGACGGTCAACCCCAGCCAGAAATTCGACACCGGATATGATTTCTCAGGGGAAATCAATATCGCCGCTACCGCTGACTCAATAGGCCACGCGCTCCGGCTCCGTTTCGAGTCCACCAATGCAGGCAACAGCGAGTTTGCCGCCATTGACAACATCTCTCTGAGCCTCGCCGGCGGAACCATCGAAGTCCCTGGCAAACGTGTCATCTCCATCGATGGTGAGTACCGCCTCGAAGACTCAGCCTCGGTCGGCCTGGAACTGGCAGGAACAAGCACCGCTGGCATTGACTACTCCCAAATCCAGGTCACGGGCAATGCCACTCTAGCTGGAACACTCAACCTAACCATCGACCCCGCATACACACCAAGCAATGGTGACACGTTCACCATCCTCACAGCAGCAAGCGTAAGCGGAACGTTTGCCAACCCAGGAGATATCGTTGTCGCAAGCGACGGCACTCGTTTCCAGATCGGATATACGGCAACATCCATCACCCTCCGCGCCGTGATCCCCAGCGTAACGAGAGAAACTGGCGTTCCTCCCAATGCCATGATTTCCAATCCGGACGACAACACCGGCGCTGGATCCGCAGCCGTCGCCAATGGGAACACCAAGGGGCAGGCATTCAATGTCACACGTGGCGGGCCACTCACCGGACTGTTGCTCCATATCAATACTATCTCCACCGGAGGTGACATCACCATCAATATCTATCACGCCGATGGTTCGGGACTACCAAGCGGAGCTCCCGTTCATTCTGAAACGGGCTTATTACCCGCCGGCCTGAGTGCAGGTGACTACCTTCAATTTATCTTCTCATCAGCCGCTCGACTCACACCAGGCAATTACGTCTTTACCATTTCCACATCCGATGCCGATTTTTCGCTCGAGATCACACAAGGAAACAACTACAGCGGTGGCACATTGGTGCGCAACCAGGGAAGTGGCTGGGAGTCTCCCAACAGCAACAACGACCTCGATTTTGCACTGCTTGGGAGATTCAACACGAAAGGCGTGCACATCGTCCATATCCTGGTCGATGATCTGGGCTACACTGACCACTCGGTCGACTCTCTCGTGCTCAACAGCCCGACCGAACTCTCGGATTTTATTGAAACGCCCAACCTTGAAAAACTTGCATCCGAAGGTGTTAGCTTTACATGGTCCTACACCCAACCCAACTGCGCCCCGTCCCGAGCAGCCTACATGACAGGCCAGTATTCCTGCCGCGTTGGCAATGGCGTTTACAACGTCGACAGCTTGAAGCGCTCTGGCAACAGAACCACCTATCTATCCGCACCTAATCAAGGTGAAAACGACGGCGATGAAGCAGGCAACAACGACGATTTCATCCGACCTCAAACACTCAACAGTGAAGCCACCGGCTCTGTCCCACTGGCCCAGGCCATGAAAAATGCAGGCTACGTCACCTGCCACATCGGCAAGTACCACGTCGGATCCAGCAATTCAACCGATAGCACCTACCCCCTCAATCAGGGACTCGATTTCAATTACGGAGGAGGTCACAAAGGGAACCCCGGCAATTACTTTGCCTCCGGAACCCCACGCCAATGGGGTAGTAATGTCGGCCCCGAACTCGACGCCTTTGCCTCCGACTACACCCAGGCATACATCGACGCCAACATCAAACCCTTCGAAAATGGCAACGACTCCGATAGCTTGCTAGGCACGCCTAAGCACCTCACCGACGCCGTCGTCGATGCCTTTGAAGATTTCATGAACAGCCATCAGGCTGGCTCAACGGCCAGTTCACCCGTCTACGTCCAGTTCCATTTCTACGCCACCCACAGCCCGCTCAATGGTCGCCCCGACTTGGTGGCGAAATATACTGCGAAAAAGGCTGCCGGAGCCACCCCGGTAAACGACACCAAAGAAAGTTTTGCCGCACTGGCTGAGAACATGGACCAAAGCGTTGCCCGGGTCATGCGCTACCTCAGCGATCCCAATGGTGATGGCGACACTTCGGACTCCATCGCCGAAAACACCCTGATTGTCTGGACCACCGACAACGGGGGCTCTGAGAGTTACAGTGAGAACGCCCCCCTGCGTGGGGCCAAAGGTCAGCACTTCGAAGGAGGAATTCGCGTACCCATGATCATTCGTCAGCCTGGAACTGTTCCCGCTGGAAAGATCAGCGACACCCTGATTCATACCGTGGATCTCTACCCAACCTTCATCGACGTTGCAGCAGAAAGCCCGAACTCCCCGAACCCGAACGCTGCCACCCACCCACTCGACGGCGAGTCGCTCTACGCACACATGCTCGATCCAGAGCATGTGGCCCGTGATCGAGGCCCGATCTTCTATCACTTCCCTGGCTACATGGACACCCGAGCCTACCCGGTATCCGTCGTCATCAAAGAGGTCGAGGGAGATCGTTACAAATACATCTACAACTACGACCCCTACTACGCCAGCGTCCAGGATGTCAGTGGTAGCCCCGATGAATTCCAACTCTACAACCTCAGTATCGACCCCTACGAAAGTGTCAACCTGATGGATTACATCGATCGTGAAAATGCGGGGGACCTCAACGACCCACTGGATAGTCGTGAATACTGGGACTATCTTCTACACAAAGGTACCGCTGATCAGCTCGCCAGTGACCTCAATACCTGGCTCAACCAGACCGATCCAACCTGGCAGCCGATTTTTGCGACCTATAAACAAGAATTCGCCGACAATAGCCCGATCATTGGAGATGCTGATGTTGGAAACACCACGCCACCTGCTCCAGTCAGCACCCCAGCAAAGGACAGCGTGCCCGCACCGGCCGACTTCAGCTTTACAACTGAAACCCCGACAAACCTCGGCAACAACAACCTGCAGTTCACCTTCGATTCACACGACGGTTTTGCCTATCAGGTCCAAGCGAGCAACTCCCTCGAATCCGATTCCTGGGTCAATATCGGCAGCACAGTCACCGCTTCCGGCGACAGCACCGAGTTCACCGTCAATGATCCGGCAGCAGCCACCGCACCCCGACGCTTCTACCGCGTGATTCTGGTCAAATAGACCCTAAAAACGGGCAGGTGTGCCCCTCAGCCCCCCTATACACACAAAAGGCCCAGCGATGATGCTGGGCCTATTTTGAATGGCGGACAGGGCGGGATTCGAACCCGCGGAGACATTGCTGCCTCACACGCTTTCCAAGCGTGCGCATTCGACCACTCTGCCACCTGTCCTTAAGTGCTTCTTGGTTGAAGGCGGCGGAAGCTAATCAGCAATTGAACGCTTGGCAATTCTTTTTTTTCACATCCTTCATCGAAATGCTCTTTTTCCCAAACTCACATTCCTGCCATTCAGCTCGATTCCCAGAATCTTCGGCCTTGACCTGAGGGGCATTTCGGACATTTTGAGCTTTCTGATGACATCCTTTCCGCCATCTCACCGCAAAGAACTCCTGCTCTGGCTCGACCAGATGGCGGGAGCGAAGCGTGTGTCCGGATAATGACAGTCTCTATTCATTCACTAAACACAAGCAGCCTGCCTCGATCCCATCGATGCGGGTTTTTTTATGTCCATGAATCAAGCCCATCAGCCCTCTTACCCATTCAGCGTTCCTATTCTGGTGATGCTTGGGGCCTTTCTGTTTTCATCCAAAGGGATCTTTGTCAAAATGATGTATGAGGAAGGGCTGCCTCCATCCGCTGCCCTTGCCTTACGTATGGCTTCTGCCTTTCCATTTTACCTGCTGCCGGTTCTGCTTTCGCTGCGCACTCTTCGCAGCATCCCATCCCGGGACTGGCTAATGATGGCGGGCTTGGCCTTTGTCGGCTATTTTCTCAGCTCCTTGGTCAATTTCACTGGATTACAGTACATCAGTGTGGGACTGGAGCGGGTGATCCTATTTAGCTATCCCACGCTTGTGTTGCTTGGTGCCAGCATATTTCAAAAGCGCAAAGCGTCCTACCGACTCTACCTGGCGGCCACGGTCTCTTGGACCGGTTTGTATTTGGTCATTCAGGAAGAAATGGTGCTCAGCCAGAAGCTTGACGCGGTGTTACTGGGAAGCGGACTCATTTTACTCAGTGCGATGATTTATGCTGGTTACATCCTACTCGCCAAACCCGTGATCGAACGTATCGGCGTTCGTTCTTACACCAGTATCTCCATGTCTTTTTCCTGCCTGTTTGTGCTACTCAATCATAGTTTGAACAGCCCTGTCGTCCTTCATGAAGTCATGACGCCCAAGCTGATTGGCTTGGGGCTGACGATTGGCATTCTCGGCACGGTCTTTCCCACCTATCTATTGTCCTACGGGTTGTCCAAAATTTCATCAAGCTCATACGCCGTTATTTCATCGGTGGGGCCGGTAGCGACGATCGCCCTCTCGCTGTTGATGCTGGGGCAAACTCCTGGTGCATGGCAGTTGGCCGGTATCGGAATGTCTGTTTGCGGTAGCCTGATGGCCGCCAGATCCAAAGCCTGATCCCTAGGCTCTGATCATCGGTGGCCTAAGCTTCCGTATCTCCGCTCTTCGCGCTATTCCCAGAACCGGGCTGATCATCCTTTTTTTTGTCACTCGGACCACCGTTCTCATTTTCATCCCCCTGGCCCTGATTGGCGCCCTTTTCAGAGGATGCTTTCTCATCCTTTGATTGCTTCTCCGTCTTTTCCTCGTCCGGTTTCTTTGGTAATGGAGGAAACGTATTTTTCCATGTGTGGAGCGGATAAGAGGCTCCGAGCCCACCAACCCCCTTCAGCAGTTCGGAGCATCGCTTATGCCAATGCGCATAATCCGGCTCCTGGAATTTGTCTGCGGAGCCAGGAAAAACGAGGTAGGTGACGGTCAGGTCACTGACAGGGCGGGAATAAATACCAGCTTTGGCATTGAGTTGTTTCGCCATCCGCAGTGACGCTTCACCAGTCTTGAAACTAGGTCCTGCATCACCGACGATACATGGGTAGACCTTGCCTTTATAGATGACCACGGCATAGTCCCCGACCTTCGCCCCGTATTTGTCCCCTTTGTAAGTGACCATGTTGATCGGCATGACAATGAACGGGTCATACTCGGCAACCAAATAGGACCGGTAAGTCATATCCTCAATTTCCCTCTCGATTTTTTTAATCCGCATCTTCAGCCAATCGCTGCGCTCCTTCTTGGTGCCTTTCTTTGCGATTTCCTCCTTGGCCTTTTTGATTCTCCCCTTCCACCCCTCAATCAGCGGGTTCGGAGTTTTACCGGTTTTTCTCCAACCGTAACTCGTCATCGGTTGATAGTAACTAGAGTTGACAATTTTATCCGGCATTTTCGGCAAGCGGTCTCCATCGGAACCATCGGAAACCACATCCATTTCAGACTGCATCAACATCACCCGCTTTCCTGTTCCGGGGTGTTTCAAGTTCAGGATCGTTTCACAATCGTAGAAATTATGCCGGGTCATTAACTCACTGAGCTGTGTGGATTTCAGCTTAAGACGATTGGTCTTGTTTTCATACGCTTGATAAAAAAAACGGGACACCTCGGACTTCGGCAGCATCTCCTTTAATCCAGGCAATATCGAAGCCAGTTTCGGGCTCACCTTCTCGAGCTCTTTCAGGGTGGTCGAGGGCTTGGGCAATTTGATTTTTAACTCATAGTAGGCTGCATAACTTTCATCCAAGGTGCGCTCTTTCGAGGCCAGCCCTCCTTTTTCAACCGTCACCTTGGCATGCAACTTAAAACCTTTCGACATACGCCGAATATCGCCGCCTGAGCTCACCGTGTGATCCGAGGGAGCCTTGGGCGCCTGAGCACCATCAACTGAAGCCTGCTCCCCCGAGGGTGCGACCGTTGAATCTGCAGGTGGTGCAGCGTCTGGTTCGACAGGGGCCGCTACCGGAGAAGGAGAAACCGGATCAGCTGTCGGGCTTGGCTTGGCCGGCTGATGCAAGGGTGGTTTTTTTGCGCCTTGCAGCTTGCGCCATATTTTTTCAGGCAAGGGGCCCGAGCCAATGATCACAAAGCCACAGGCAAAGATGAAAAACGAGACCCTCATCCAGGGAAACCCGGCAGCTTTGGATCTCCCGGACTTTAATCCATCAATGGTGTGGCGTTGGTTCACGGGATTTATTCCTCTTCGTCAGAGCCAGCCGCAGCCTCATCTGATGTATTCTCTGCTCCTGTTTCACCGGATGCTTCGGGTGACTCCTGATCTTCTCCAAGCTCATCCTCCTCGTCGGCATCCTCGTCCGGAACCAAACGGGCAATATCCTGAAGTTTCTCTCCACCCTTGAGCGTTACAAGTTTCACCCCTTGGGCGGCACGTCCGGTTTCGCGGATGTCGGAACAACGAATTCGAATGCTTTGGCCGTCCGATGTCATCAGCATGAGTTCATCCTCTTCCGACACCGAAAGGGCTCCGACCACTTTACCGGTCTTCTCTGTCACATTCATGGTTTTCATTCCCTTACCGCCGCGACCTTTGGCCATGTATTCATCGTAAGCCGTCCGTTTACCGAGACCGTTTTCACTGGCCACTAACAACTTGGTTTCATCACTGACGATGGTCAAAGAAACAAGGAAGTCTCCTTCACGTGGTTTCACACCTGCGACACCTGCCGAAGGACGTCCCATCGGGCGTATGTTGGTCTCACTTGTGCGCACACAGTAGCCTGCGTTTGTCACGAGACAGATATCATCCTTTCCGGAAGTCAGCCTAACATCCACCAAAGTATTACCTTCATCAAGCTTGATTGCAATGATCCCATCCTTACGGAAGTTACGGAAATTACTCAGACTGGTCTTCTTCACCTTTCCACTCCGGGTAGCAAACAGAACATAACCATTTTCCTCACCGAAGGTGACGTCCTCTTCGTCATCATTGAGGACACGCTCAAGTCTGAGAGTAGCGGCAATGGTTTCCTCCGGTTGCAGGTTCAGCATGTTCTTGATGCTGCGGCCTTTGGATGCGCGGGAGCCTTCCGGCACACCATAAACCCGCTCGACATAAACCCGACCGGTGTTGGTAAAGAACATCAGATAATCATGGGCCTGGGCAGAGAACAAATGTTCAACAAAATCATCCTCCTCATCTTCCGCTTTGTTTGCATCGCGGGTTTCCATTCCCCGGACTCCTTTTCCACCACGTGCCTGCAAGCGGTACTCGGCAGAGGCGGTTCGCTTGATGTAACCGCGGTTGGAGATGGTGACAATCATACCATCATTGGCAATCAGATCCTCGATGGCAATTTCCCCTTCATCCGGAAGAATCGGGCAACGGCGCGGAGTCGCATGCTTTTCTTTGATCTCCAACAACTCGTCCTTGATAATCGTCAATACTCGGACCTCTCTGGCAAGGATATCGAGGAAGTCTTTGATCTGTTCAAGAATGCTATCATACTCGACTTTGACCTTATCCTGTTCCATCCCAGTCAACTGATAGAGTCTCAGTTCTAGAATGGCATTCACCTGACGATCCGTAAAGATATAGCGGTCGTCTTGGACCGACGGCTGGGATCGGATCATAATACCGAGACTTTCTGCGGTGGCGACTGGGAAGGTATAGGCTTTCAGTTTCACCCGGGCCTCATCACGGTTTTTTGAATCGCGGATAATTCGGATAAAATCATCCAAATGCCCCAGGGCCAACAAGAAGGCTTCAAGGTTTTCTGCGCGGTCTTCGGCTTTACCGAGAAGGTAGCGGGTTCTACGCATGATCACTTCACGTCGATGCTCGATAAAGGCATCAAGCGCGTCCATGATCGACAACTGCTTCGGCCGGCGCTCATGAATCGCCAACATGTTCACCCCGAAGGAGGTCTCCATCGACGTCAGTTTGTAAAGCTGATTCACCACCACTTGAGGTCTGGCTTCACGCTTCAGCGTGATTTCAATCCGTGTCTGTTCATCAGACAGGTCGCGCATGCCAGAAATATCGGTCAGCACTTTTTCCCGAACCAACTCGGCAATCCGCTGCTGAAGTGTGGCACGGTTCACTCCATGAGGCACTTGGGTAATCGTGATGACGGATGTCCCTGAGGCCTTTTCCTCGATCTCCATCGTTCCACGCATCTTCACGCTACCGCGCCCGGTGTGGAAATAGCTATCAATGCCCTTGAAGCCGCGAATTTCACACTCTCCGGCAAAATCAGGCCCTTTGATGTATTGCTTCAATTCATCAATGGTCATTTGCGGGTTATCAATCCGGGCACAGACGCCGTCGATCACCTCCCCCAGGTTATGTGCGGGGATGTTTGTCGCCATCCCCACGGCAATACCGGTGCCACCATTCACTAACAAGTTAGGAATCGATGCTGGCAGAACAACGGGCTCGTTCCGGGTCTCATCATAGGTCGGCGTCATATCGACCGTTTCCTTATCCAAGTCCGTCATCATGGCGGAGCCCAAATGAGTCATGCGGGCCTCGGTGTATCGCATGGCAGCCGCAGCGTCACCTTCCACCGAACCAAAGTTCCCCTGACCATCGATAAGAATTTCGCGCATCGTCCATGGCTGGGCCATGTTCACCAGAGTGGTGTAAATGGCGCTATCACCATGCGGGTGATATTTACCCATCGTATCACCGACGATACGGGCACTTTTCAAATGTGGTTTGGTCGGGGTTAGAGACAGATCATTATGCATCGCATAAAGAATGCGTCGCTGGGATGGTTTGAGTCCGTCACGGATATCGGGCAATGCCCGGGAAATAATCACAGACATCGAATAGTCCAAAAAGGACTTCGACATCTCATCCGCGACATTGATGGTTTTGAATGAATCTTGAGACATGGAAATGGTTCGTATCGATTAATGGTAAATGGACGAATGAAGGATGTCTCTAGACATCCAGGTTTTGCACCTTGAGGGCGTTATCTTCGATGTAACGTTTGCGTGGTTCAACGATGTCGCCCATGAGGACATCGAACATCTTGTCAGCTTCCAGCATGTTTTCTTCATCCAGCCGGACTTGAAGAAACTGCCGCCTCTCCGGATCCATGGTCGTGGTGTAGAGTTCTTTGGCGTTCATTTCACCCAATCCCTTGAATCGCTGAATCCGCATCCCCTTACGGCCGATTTCCAGAACCCGGTCAAGAATTTCAAACAAGTTGAAAACAGGAGAAATCTCTTCATTTTCACCATCACCTTCGACGAGCTCATACACGGGCTTGTCATCCGAGAAAAACGGATCGGTCTGAACCCCGAACTCGTTGAGCCGGGAGAGCACTTTGGAAATGGCTGCTGACTCGTGTAGTTCATGTTTCACTGCACGGCGCTGAGCCCCTTGGAAGCGCTCCTTATAAGCGATCATTTCTTCTTCCGTCAGCTCCTCATCAAAAAGGCGCAGGTCTCGGTTATCGTGTGCATAGCTCAACAACTCCTTCTCTGTATCAAAATAATAAATTTCCTCATCATTGCCGACTCGGACACGCACCATGTATTCAGGAAGATGGCCACTATTGGAAAACTCGAGAAGCTTACGGAAATTACCGCCGTGCCCTTCAAGCGTTGAAGTGAAGCGTGTCAGCTGAGCCAGCGTGTCGAGCACACTTTTCAGCAAATCCCGATCAACGTAATTCTCGGTTCCAAACTGACGCAAGCGCACATCTTCGGATCCCAGACTGATCAAGATTTCGTTCAGTGCATCGTCATCGGCCAGATACTCCTCACGCTTCTTGCGCGTCACCTTGTAGAGCGGTGGCTGGGCGATGTATAAATAACCCGCTTTGACCAACTCCGGCATGTGGCGACAGAAGAACGTCAACAACAGGGTGCGAATGTGGGCACCATCAATATCGGCATCCGTCATAATCACCACTTTGTGGTAGCGGACCTTTTCCAGATTAAACGCACCGTCCTGATCGCCTTCTCCGATGCCCGCTCCAATCGCTGTAATCATCGCCTGGATTTCCTTGTTTTGCAGGGCCCGGTGCAAACGGGCCTTTTCAACGTTGATCACCTTACCACGCAATGGAAGGATGGCTTGATTAATCCGGTTCCGTCCGGACTTGGCAGATCCTCCGGCGGAGTCACCCTCCACAATGTATATCTCTGATTTTTTGGGGTCTCGTTCCGAACAATCCGCCAATTTCCCCGGCAGACCACCGCCGGAAAGAACCGACTTACGGACGGTCTCACGGGCTTTCCGAGCGGCCTCACGGGCACGAGCCGCATTCACCGCCTTATCGATGATGGTTTTTGCCAGGTTCGGGTTTTCCTCAAAATACGACTGCAGTCCCTCGTAAACGATGGAACTGACCACGCCTTCGATTTCAGCATTCACCAATTTATCCTTGGTCTGAGAACTGAACCGAGGGTTCGGCATCTTGATGCTCAAAACACAAACAATCCCCTCCCGCACATCATCACCCGATAAAGCCGGGTCCTTATCCTTCAATATCTTGTTCGCCTTGGCATACTGGTTGATGGAACGGGTCAAAGCCCCCCGGAATCCGGTCAAATGCGTTCCTCCGTCTGCATTGGGAATCGAGTTGGCAAAACAAAGGATGTTGCTCTGGTAGCTGTCGTTGTATTGGAACACCACATCGGCAAAAACGTCATCTGTGGTCACCTTGCCGTCATATTCGATCTCAATCTTCCGCTTACCTCGCAAAACCACCGGATCCTCGTGGACCAGCGTCTTGTTCTCGCCAAGCTGCTCGACAAATTCTTCAATCCCGCGGGCATAATAAAAACTTTCCTTCTGGGCACTCTCCGGACGTTCATCCTCAAGTTCGATAATCAAACCAGGGTTGAGGAATGCCAACTCACGCAGTCGGGTCGACAATCGGGCAAATTCAAACTCGATGGTATCGGTAAAAATCGTGGCATCAGGGAAAAAAGTAATCGTGGTTCCGGTGTGGCTTTCATCCACCTCTCCGACAACCTCCAGCGGTTTGGTTGTGGTCCCGCGCTCAAACGTAATCGAGTGAACTTTGCCTTCCCGACTAACCTCAGCCTTGAACCAATCCGACAGGGCGTTCACACACTTTGCCCCCACTCCATGAAGACCTCCCGAATATTTATAGGCCCCTTGGCCAAATTTACCACCGGCATGTAAACTGGTCAGAACCAATTCCACGGCCGGAACTCCAAACTTCGGATGCACCTCGACAGGGATCCCCCGTCCGTCGTCAACAATCGATACCGATCCATCAACATGCAGCGCAATCTTGATTTTCTTACAGTAGCCAGCCAGGTGCTCATCAATCGAGTTGTCCAGCACCTCAAATACACAGTGGTGCAGACCACGCACATCCGGATCGCCAATATACATCCCGGGGCGCTTGCGCACGGCCTCCAACCCCTCAAGCTTGTCGATCTGGGATGCCCCATATTCCTGGGCATCGGAGACGTTGGTTTCAGTGGTATCTGCCTCATGGGCAGACTCGAGATCAACTTGGTTTTCGGGCTCGTTTGACGGATCAGACATAGACGCACCAACTCTCTGAAATTTCAGGTCAAGAGACAAGAATCTTTCCTCGATTTGAGCATTTTTTTTACGTCAGCTACCGCCCCCCCCAACGAGACAAAAAAAATGCCCGAGGCCGGCGAAAAAAATCAGATTCCGAGCAATTCCCGCTGCCAATTCATCAGCAAGGATTCGGCCCCTTCGTTACCTGCGGCAAGCGCCTCAAGGGGAGCTCTTGGCGCAATCAATGAGCCATCAATATCGAGACCTTCCGCCACCTTGTTGCGCTTGGCAATCAGCTTATTCAAACGGGCATCAAACTGGCGATCCTTGCGGCGTCTCTGCCCCCTGATTTTCTGGGGCATATCCTCTTCAGGGGTCATCTTGGCTTTAGCCACAGCCTGATCAAAAGACTTTATCCTGCGCGGACGATAGTGCCGGGGCAATTTGGGCAACTTATCCTCCAAAAGCTCCTGGGTCCATTCGAGCAACTGCTTATTACCGGCCACCATAAAAGGAGGACGATCCCAAGCCTCGGCTTCGACATTACGCCAATCCCAGAGCGCTTTCAAAAAGTTCAACCCACGGGGTGGCAGCGTTCCGCTCCCTTTAATTCGCCAGCGGTCTTCCCGTTCAGGCTTACGCTCCATGGATTTTTCACGAGCCGCTTCACAGCTTTCCGTAAACCACTCATAACGGCCGGCCATTTTCAGTTGATCCACGATCAACTCAGCCATCGGCAGGAGGTAAATCACATCGTTCAGAGCATATTTTTCCATCACGGGAGTCAATGGGCGTTTCGCCCAATCCGCCTTCTGGGATGTTTTTTCAATCTCCACCCCCATGTAATGCTCTACAAGGTTACCATAACCAAACTGACGCACCCCCAGCAGGCGAGCTCCAATCTGGGTGTCATAAACAACCGGAGGCACTACACCCAAATGGGTCCTGAGCATATGCATATCGTAATCAGCCCCATGCATCCAGCATGTCGCATCTTCGAGATACGCCCGAAGAGGAGATAAATCCTCGATGGCCAGCGGGTCAATGAGCACGTGTTCGTCACCATCACTGAACTGAACCAAACACAAGCTCTCCTTGAACCTGTGCAAACTATCAGCTTCCGTATCGACAGCGCACAAAACTCCACCCTGGTTGCGTTTTTCAAAAAACGCCTTCAGTTGGTCCGGAGTATCAATCATTTTTTCAGTGGTCAAGGTTACGTGCGCGCGTAAATAAATCACACGCACTCACCAGTAAACCTACACGGTATAGAATCACTTGACAACCCTTACTCGAACGAACCTCTCCGTATCTGTATCGGATGGTGTTAATTCATAACGGTAAGTTTCATAGTCGCCATCCGTACTAATAAGATCTCCCGTCACCGGGGTCCAATTTTCAAGATCCGTCGTTTCTTCCATGATATAGGTGATATCGGCGAGCTTGGTGTCCTTACGATAAGTGAAACCATGACCTAAACCATCCATGACAAGAGCGGGAAGGCTCAGAGTATCACCGATCTCGAGAGGATTTCCTCCGAAGGCATACTCCAGCAGATTGCTGATACCATTGTTATTCGGGTCAGCTTCCTCACCTGAGATAGCTGGATCAAGTAACTGAGCATCCGTAAAGATGTTGTCCGCCCAGAAAGTATAAGTGTAAACCGCTTCGTAACTGATCGAATCCAGGAAGGCTGTATCCTGAAGACGGGAACCGCGACTATCTTTGACGTAGCGCCAAGTGACGACGTGAGAACCTGTATCAGCAACAAATGAATACTCGGACCAATCCTGATCACCATTCAGTTCGGCGTGCCTCACTCCATCCACAAGGAATTGTAACTTATCTCCATTCTGCGCTGAAAGTGCCCAGTCGAAAGTAATCCGAACAGGCCCCTCAAATCGCGTGGTCAAATCCGCATACTGCGCATTACCAATGGCAGATGGCTGCAACACTTTCCCATCCGGGCTGAAGAGATAGGGGGCTGGAACCCACAAAGCTCGAGCATCCGTTTCGAACTCAAGATCTGTGCCCGCGTAGTCAGCCAGCATCGTGGAGTATTCCTGCTCCGTGAATAGTTGCACCTGATCAAGCAAGGCCTTACCACCACCACCGAGTCCATCGACAGTTTTATCCTCCATGTAACTCCACTTTAGATCAATATTGCCATCTGGAACCTTGGAAGCAAACGCTCCCCAGTCACGATCACCGGACAAGAAACCTCTCCAGTTCCTGAGCCCTAATTTTTTAGATGATGGATAGAACCACAAGCGATCAAGCGCCTCGGGGGAATCCACTTTCCAGTTGAACATTACGATTCCTCCACCGCTGTGAGGCACCGTCAAATGAGCTTCACCGTAAGGTGAAACCGGATTTCCGGTAGGTGAAAAGGGAATATCAATGACCGTCTTAATGGCATCAGAGCCATCAGAGGTATCGTCCAACTCCAGATCCCACATGCCGTAAAAACCGGTACTTTTTACACTTTTTTCATGCTGCTCAATCGCACCGGCAAGATCCTGATCCGGGATATCCCCGATGTAGATTGCCAAAAGGTAATCGGTTTCACCATACTCGTTTTTAAGAAGAAAATGAACCTGGGTCATGCCAATCTCAGTCGGCGTTCCATAAATTCGTTGGTTTTCCGCATCGTAGAAAAGCCCGGGAGGCAGAGGCGTCATGAGATCCACTGTATCTGCATAGCGAACATCCAAGGTATAATCCATGGGGGTGTTCACTACATTTCCAACCCGGTTAGGGCCGGCAATCGGTGGAATTTGGGGAATACGATCAACACCGTAAATCGTAATCTTCACATCCTCGACGGTGCCTCCTACTCCCGCCTGGCGGTCGTTAAACTCGACCCTCCAAGTTCCGTGCGAATCCTCTCCCCAGCAAAAGGTGCTCAAGAACGTGTAATCGATATCTGCATAAAATCCGCCGGCAAACGACTCTTTAAGGCGGCTTCTCATACCACTCGGCGAGACCAACACACACTCGAGGTCTGCGCGACGAACATGTTCAACTTTGAGTTGAACCTCAATATTCTCAACTCGCTTATTCGCGACCTCAGCGAAATCGAACTCAAGCTCGAGCACCCCTTGATCTGGTATATCCAAACCCAAATCCGCCTGTTGCAAAGAAACGGAGGTTTCAGGCTCAAGATTGACCCATGTCTCAGCCAGGTTCACAGCTGCCGTGGCATCGATTACGCCGGCTCCATACCTGTGGTTGAAATGAAACCCTGCAGTATTCTCTTGCCAATCCAAATCAAAAGCATCGTTCTTCCTTGCCGATTGAATCAAAATTTCCTGCACATCCCGCCAGCCCAGGCCCGGATTAGCCTCTAACATCAACGCAACTACGCCGGTAGCCAAAGGTGTTGCAGAGGACGTTCCATTGAAGCTATCCGTGTATCCATCACTTCCTCCGGGAACACCACGAAACTGAGTCGTCGTAATGTCTTGAAAACCAAAGTCTCCGGTTGGAGTCGAAACGATCAATGCACAACCTGGGTTGGAATAACTTGCATTCACCCCCTGGTCCCGCGTCCCCCCGATCGCAATCGTATAACGAGAGGCACAATAACCGGTGTGGTTGGCATTTCCATTGTCAAGGCGATCGTTACCTGCGGCAAACATATAAATGGTTCCAAGCCCGCCTCGTCCCTGCTCAATACCAGCAAGAATAGCAGCCTCTTCAAGCCCATCCATAGCCGAGAGCTGAACCGGATCGACTGGGCCCCAGCTATTGTTATGCACATCAATGTTCGTAGCCCCTAGGCGATCGCCAAAGGTTTGCCCCCAGCCCAATACTTCAGCAGTGATATCCCCCCCCGGAAAATAACCAGGCACACTAGTCACCAACCAACGCAGACCAACCAGCGAAGCTTCCGGGGCAGACCCGGTTCCTCCTTCACCATTATTCCAACGTGCAGCGGCAACCCCTCCAACAGAAGTTCCGTGGGATTCATCAAAACCATCAACAGGTGTGGGGTCATTGGTTTGCGAGGCCCAGTTGTAGTGGACTTGGTCTGTAGTATTGGCAATCAAATCCGGGTGCTTGATATCCAATCCATCATCAGCAACAGCGATTGTCACACCGGCACCAGTGTATTTGTCCCAGGCATCGCGAACATTGATATCCTCACCGAGGACTCCGTCATTCTGCCCCGTGTTCCAGAGATGCCACTGGTATTTTGTATTAAAAGCGCTATATGCAAAACGAGGATCCGTCGGAGTGGCCATCGTTTTTACATTCTTCGACAGCAAGGGTTTCGCACTGGTAATCTGTGGAAAATCTTTCGTCAGTTCCAATTTTTCCAGAGCTTCGATCGCATCTTCGAATTGAACCACGAGATACAAGCATTTTTTTGCTGGATATTCACGGAATGATCGAGCCCCCAGAGCATCACTGATTTGCTGAGCATCGGCACCCAGTGGTAATTGAAGTATGAGTTTATTATACAGGACCCGTCCATTGGCAGACTTGCGGTCATAACCTTTGGGATAAAACACAATCCCCGGCTTCACTGCTGCTCCTGCAGCCGTTTCACGATATTGCTTTTTGAAACTTTTGAAATCCTCGGGCTTCTCCTGCAGCGCTTTCACCCCAAGCTTCCCTTTTCCCGGGGCCGCTTTAACCGACGACCAATCAATTTCATACAGCTGCAGACTCCCCTTGTCCTGGATGCGGTAAACCCCCTCATCTAACTCTTCTGCGCAAATAAAGGCCCCAGAGCCTAGCAATGCGGCCAGCCCCGTGAGCATAGTGGATCGGTATTTCATAAAATTTGTATAGGTGTAGTTAACTCAAAAATAGTGCAAAAAAAGTCCCTCTTCCCGAAAAAAGAGGGAATGCATGTCTCATAACGACAAATGGTCAGACATGGAGCTATCGAAGCAATGAAATCTTGGCTCGAACCAGGCAAGGCCCCGGCAGGTCAGCGGCCACTGCTGTAGCCGTGAGTTGCGTTTCTGTCTCAATGACAGTCCAGTAAGGGTCTCCCGTTTTCTTAATCGTGGTCCACTTCACGCCATCATAACTCGTTTGAAGCTCATAGCGAACTGAGCTACCGACATTTGCTCGCTTTTCCATCGTCACCACACAGTCACCGTTTACAAAAACCGGCGTCAGATTAGGGAATCCTGGAGGAGGTGTCGACGTGATGTCTGTTGGATCGGTCCCAGCCGCATACTCAAGAAAGTTACTTACCCCATCAAGGTCGTAGTCTGCATTAGGCTTCTTGAGAGAATCCGGGGTATCGACTGGAAAATTACCCAAGGCAAAACCAGCATAGGTTTCCACAAATCTGATCGGCATTCCCCACACACGAGTGGAGCTATCCTTGACAATGGCACTGGTCACCTCTGAGTTCCGCTCATAACGAGTATAAAGATAAACTTCGTCACCAACAGACCATCCCAAGTAGAAAGGAGGCAGATCTTCAAAACCGTAGATCATTCTCTCGACAGGGATTTTGTATTCCGTGCCCAATCCGGGAACCGGATAGACTACATCTTGAGCAACCGGACCAGCGAGTGGGTCATCCAATTTGTCATCTTGAATCCAAAGGAACATCCGGTCGACATTCACAATACAGTTTTCACCGGGAATAATCCCTTCCCAGGATATTCTCATTGAAAAGTTAGGGTCGAGCTCAAGCATACCGTTGGCCCATACTCCATCATATGGATCCCCGTTGAGTTTTTCGTCACCATTCAAGTAACGGAACCCGGACTTGATCGGCGCAGTCGTCAGCCCTGGATAGGACTCGGGAACGGGAAAGGTAGTGATACTAACGGGCTGCGGGCGTGGCTCATAGCCGTATTCACGCTCAATGTCCGTCAGCAAGCGCGGATAGACATAGTCATATTTCCCATAGACGATCGTGCGATCATGCCGGGACCGTTCACTCTCATTCGGCAAGAAAGTCTGCTCGTGAGCATACGATGAAATACGGTATTGGGTATAACTGGCAGTCAAATAGCTGTAACCAATGTTAATGCTGCTATCCACCAAGGGTAACACCTCTGGGCGCTCAAGCAACGATGGTGGAGCTCCAACAAGCTGCACCAGATCAGGACGACTGTATTCAAATACGAGAGCTGGAATGGGAGCTGCAGCCAGCGACCAGTGACCCGTCAAACCAGCCGTCGCACCCGTTCCAAAGAAAAAAGCATTGGTCCCCAGAGGACATGGGATAAGAGGGTTGGCGGGAACCGGCCCTGGGCCCGGGTTCGCGCCGGCACACACCGACGCCGACCAACTACCGTCTTCCAATAGGATGCGATACACCCCCCCCTCGTAATACAAATTCTTTTTACCCGTTTGAAAACCGGCCTTGGAATTTTGAAACTCAAACGAAATCTGGGCATGCGCCAGCATGGGCATAGAGAGGCCAATGGCCACTAATAAAGGTCTAATCATCGTAGGTGTAGTGTTTGAATAGCTGTTTCTACAAGCTCAACACCCGAGATCAAGCATAAAAGACTGAAATAGCGAGGGAGTTTAGGATTATGGCGAAGCCATAACACCACTGGTCATTCAGCGGCAAAACATTCAGCGTCAGTGTTTCAGACACGCCGTGATGGACTCTATGGCTTGATGTGGTTGGCGAGGCTCATTTATTTAAGATATTATTTTTGTAATGCTACCAGTATACTTCGTTTTTATCAGCCTCGCCACTCCTTTCTCCCTATGAAACGACCACGCGTGCAACACAGACAGTATAGACAGCCCAGAATCGACAACACTCGCTGAAATTTCACCGAGGTTGGGGTTGCCAGGCCAAGACCTGCACAACATAATCGACATCAATCAACGGATCGCACGGATTCCACGCACCCAAGCTTACGACCAACACCACATCTTTCATGAACACCATCTTTCACCGCCACACACTCATCCTCGCACTCGCTTGTCCTCTCATGTTCAATTTGCAAGCATGCAAATCAAAAACCAGCACCCCTCCCCCTCCAACCCCCAAAAAAGAGTCCAGCGTTCCAGACTTACAAGCAAAAGCAGAAGAAGTCATCAATAACGACCCCCGCGTCGAAATAATGAAAGTCGTCGACGGAGAACTTCATATTCGCAATGTCTACTCAGGAAGATCAGTGAACCTACCATTTCAAAGTATCATTGACGGGCATTACGAAGTCGTTCGAGAAGACGAAGAAATGGCCAAACGCTACCTTGCCAACCAAAAGAAAAAGCAAAACTGGCTCGAATCCACTCCCGGGCGAGGCAGGTGCCCAGACTGGATCCCTTCCTACAAGGACATGAGCATTATGCCCACCAAGCTGCACAGACCACTCCAAGATGGAAGCATTTGGGGGCAGATCTCGGCCAACCACAAAGACACCGAGGATTCGATTCGAGACTTCTATATCGAATCTTTCAAGCAATCAGGTCTCCAACTCACCAGACAACATAGCGTCAATGGCAAACTCAGCATGATCTTCGAAAACTCTGTTGACCCAGAAGACACAGAGGAGGAAACCCGCCGCGTCAACTTGAGCCTATCCAAAACCATGGATAAAACGGATATCTACATCCAGTATCAATACGGTTTTGAAGCCGTTCCCGACACCAAAAAACCCAAACAAAAGGAGACCGGGGAAAAGGAGACCGGGGAAAAGGAGACCGGGGAAAAGGAGGCTGGAGAAAAGAAACAAGGAAACGACCAAACCGAGCCTACCCCCCATGGCTAATACCATTCTCCCGGTTATTTGATCGGAAGGGATAAATAGTTAAGAGCTTGAGATGGAAGCTAGTCAGCGTAGCTGATGGGAATGAAAAGCGGTATTTCTTTGGCTTGATTTCGGTGTTTTTCCTCAGTCATTTAGCTCGCTACATTCCTTTGTCGCGCCTTGAACTCAAGGCCAAAGGGACACGCCATTCCGGCAAACGAACCACTCAAATGGCATTACCTGCCGCCGATGGTCAAACCGGACAACAAGAGCTCGGCATTGGTCCCCGTCTTGGACAAATTCTTTAATAAAGTCTGAATTGCCTCACCGATAGGCAAGGAGGCCAATTGTCGGCGAATTTCAAGAACCTTGTCCATCTCTGCCGGGTGATAGAGGCGGTCGTCATTACGAGTTCCGCTCTGTGGGATATGGATAGCTGGATAGATCCGCTGTTCAGCCAATTCACGGTCGAGACGAACCTCCATGTTACCAGTTCCTTTGAACTCCTCAAAAATCACATCATCCATCTTACTCTCGGTCTCAATCAGGGCGGTGGCTAGAATGGTCAAGCTCCCCCCTTCCTCACAATTCCTCGCAGCTCCGAAAAACTTCCGACTTTGCTGCAATGCCACGGGGCTCAGACCTCCGGAACCAATCGGTCCACCACGCTGAGAGTTGTTATGCCCTCGCGCGAGCCGTGTCAAACTATCCAAGAGCAAGACCACATCCTTACCCAACTCCACCAAGCGCTTAGCTCGCTCCATCACCAGATCCGACACCTGGGCGTGGCGTTTCGCAGGCTCATCAAAGGTCGAGCTAAAGACTTCGGCTTCAACGGTTTCTTCGAAATCTGTCACCTCCTCAGGACGTTCATCCAGCAGGAGAATAATCAACTCAACTTCAGGGTGATTCAGCTGAATCGATTTGGCAATCTGCTTGAGCATGATGGTTTTCCCACCACGTGGTGGAGCCACAATCAAACCGCGCTGCCCCTTACCGAGCGGAGCGATCAAATCCAACACGCGAGGGGTCATCCCGGTTTCCTTATTCTCAAGAATCACCCGCTGATCTGGAAACATGGCCGTAAGATGATCAAATGACTTCGGCTTTTCGTATTGATCAACCGGGACGCCTTCAACCTCAAGCACTTCATTGGCCGAAATATACTTATCCCTGCCCTTCGGTCCCCTGAGTTCAACTTTCACCTTCTGACCTACCGTCAGGCCATGCTCACGGATCATGTTCCCGCTAATGTAAAGATCATCAGGAGACGTTTTAAAACTCTTTACCGGGTCGCGAAGCATCGCGTAATTATCTTTCGCCTGTTCGAGAATCCCCTCCCCCACAAGCGATACTCCCTCCCGCGCATAAAAGGAAACCAACTCAAATATCAGCTGACTCTTCGAAGCCTTTGCCGGAATCTTAACGGGCAAGACCTCAAGCATGGCGTAGATATCAGACAGAGGCCTCAAGCGAAGCTCATTGATCACCAATGACTCCGGCAAATCCAAGACAGGCTTCACCTCCTCCGCTGGCATCGGTGCTTTCTCCGATTGCTTTTGCTCATCCGTAGCCGTCTCTTCCGTAGCCGCCTCTTCGGCAGCCGTCTCCGCCGCTGGTTCGGGTACACTTTCAGAGGTCAAAGGCTCATTATCCTCTGCAACAGGTTCCAATTCTTCACTCATCAATTTATTGGGGTATCTTATCAGTTTTTAAATGTTGGAGCATCAAGAACCATACAACATCAATCACTACAAAAGCTCAAGCTCGACAGCGATGGTTTACGATCTCTTTATTGTCCAATTCCAAGTGAATGGATGAACCTCCGGCATTGCCGACGCAACACATCCAATGGGCCTTCATTCCAAAACACCACATCCGCTCGTGCCATTTTGGCAGAGATGGGCATCTGGGAACAGATTACTCCATTCACCGTTTCGTCATCCCAGGCGTTGCGTTTTTTTAGTCGGGCAACTTGAGTGGCTTGACTGGTAGCCACCATCAGATTGGCCGACTGGCCAAAATCAAATCCACTCTCAAACAGGAGAGGGATATCCGCAACGAACAGGCGCGACACCGCTCTTTTAGCGCTTATCTCGAGCAATGCAAGACATTCTTCGCGCACTCTGGGATGAAACACCCCTTCGAGAAACTGCCGATCTGCAGGAAAAGCAAAGGCTCGGTGCCGTAAATAAGCACGATCAAGCTCTCCGCCCTGCAGTATCGATCGATGGCCAAAATAGTCGACAATCTCCCGAATCACTTCTTCATTCGCATACAAGGACCGCACAACAGAGTCCGCATCAAACAGCACCATTGAAGGATACAAGTCTTCAAACAGACGAGCCACCGTGGATTTACCTGTGGCAATACCCCCAGTCAGGGCAACAAGCTGAAGTTTCTCATTCATATCCTTGAGGAAAAAACCCCGACCGCGTTGCCACGGTCGGGGTTGTAAATCTTACAAGTCAGATTGAAAACCTACTTGTTTGGGAGCGGGTCAGAGCCGTCAACACCCATGATTGGAGGATCCATCATACCCGGTGCAGTGTCCACGCTTTCGGTCGGATTATTAATCCGTTGACCTGCCGCATCGATGATCTCAGCTGTCACAAAGATAATCAGGTTACTCTTGATATGGTTTTCCGCTTTACTCTGGAATAGGCGTCCAATCAGAGGCAAATCACCGAGAACAGGAACCTTATCTTCCACGTTCTGGACGTTTTCACTCATCAATCCACCAACAGAGACGGTGTAGCCATCATAAATAGTGAGGGCTGTATTCACACGGCGAGTGGAGAAGACGGGCATCTCAATCCGGTTTTCGGTAATGGTCACCTGAATCGGGTTACCCAGAGCATCACTTGCAGGGCTTTGAATTGGGCTACCATAGTTGATGAAGCCTTCAAATTCAACAATCTCAGGAGCGAAGCGCAGATCGATGGTGTAGTTACTTTCACCAATGGTTGGCTCGATCTCAAGCGTCACACCTGTGTTCCGCGTTTCAAAGGCTGTCGGCGTCGCTGGAGTCACAGGGAAGGATGAGGCTCCGCCTCCACCAATACCACCAATACCACCGGTGCTATTGTTGGTTCCAACACTGTTGGGCAATTCTGGTGGTTCGTATTCAGTTGGATAAATAAATTCGCGGATCACCTCGATCGTCGCTTTCTCACCGGAGCGAGCGAGCACACTGGGAGCCGTCATGATATCAGACCCCTTCTTCTGAGCGAGTCCACGCATGATCATTTGCACCTGACCGTCAGTATAAAGACCTGTCAGAGACAGAATACCAGGAGCAACATTGCCAGTTTGAGCCGTCCGTGTCGGATTGTTCAAAATGGCATCGATACTGTTCCGTGTCGTGGCGTAGTCACCACTCCGAAGACCGGCTGTTGACGTATTGGAAACCTGCTGGGTTGTACCAGATGGAATACCAGGAATGGTCACACCCGAAACTGGGCTGATAAAATCACCACCGGTTCGTGGAGATCCATTACCAACGGTTCCACCACCGAGGAAGGTGCTGTTACCTGCAACGTTGAACGGTGTGACAATCCAGTCAAAACTCAACTCATCCGTGTTCTCCTGAGAGATTTCAATGAACTTGGTGAGAATCCGAACCTGGCGAGGACCGCCAATTCTCATTCCTTCGATCACCTGTTCAATGATATCCAGATTCGCCAAGGTGTTACGCACAACCAGCGTACTGGTGGCTGCGATATGGTTCGCAAATGCCTTATCAGGGAAGTTCACACCATTTTTCATCAAGAGCTCCTTGGCTCCCGGGCGTTGGCTAAGTGTCGTTCCACCTGATGAGCCTCCTCCACCGAATGGGTCATCATCAATATCAGACGAGCTATCAGATCCTTGCATCAGCTGGGCAATAAAGTCCGGCGGCACAACAAAAGAGCGGGTGTAAAGATCATTCACCTCAAGCGAGTCCAAGGGGAGTAGCACCACCGAGTGCTCATCCAACTTGTAACGAAGGCGGGTTGCATCACAGATATACTGAAGAACGGTTCCAAGTGGCACATCGCGAAGCTTGAGCTCCTTGATGCGAAGTTGGTTAGGATTCAATCCTGCATCTGCATCTGGATCGAGGTCATCAGCACCAATTCCGGAATCCCCACCACCGCTAACGGATGGCTTGCGCACAATGAAGTTGATTTTGCTATCTGGTGCCAATTCGCGGGAACGCAAACGTAGGAAATCGAGTGCTTCTTCCACAGTGGTATTATCAAAGTCCACCATCGGAATGGTGATGGTGTTCAGCTGCTGCTGCAGATAAGCCACCCCACTGGTAGGCCCACCTTGCTCCTTGGGAACAAAGACAGGCACTTCGGCTGGAACCGCCATCTCCCACGCTGCGTCCACTTCCTGAAGAAGGTGCGCACGGGTGTGGTCGTATGCGGAACGATAGTAATCCGACTTGATATTCGCCACTTTTTCCATCCAACGGCGAGCAGCCTTGTTGTATGGGTCAATGCGGAGCACCTTACGGAATTCTGCGTCGGCATCATCATATTTTCCGAGGTTGTAGAACCCTTCACCCATGTAGAGATGACGGCGAACTTTGTCGACGTTCTGGGTGTGCTCATAAGTCAGAGCAGGGCTGGTCCGGATAGGATCATCAAAATAAGCAAGCTGCTTCTTGGCATTCAAGTTTGCAGGGTCACGGCGAAGCACATCCTCAAGCAGGGCACGACCTTCGTCATACTTACCTACCCGGCGATATTGTTGAGCCAAAGCAATCGAGGCATCACCAAGGTGACCGTAATAGGAGCGGCGGCGATCTTCAAGAGCTGGCCCAGGAGGCAGAAGACTTGCCGCAATCTTGTATTGCTTAACAGCTTCTTCGTAATCTTGCTCAGCGTAAGCAGCGCGACCCAGCGCGAGCGCTTGGTCAGCTTGCTGAACGAGGCGGGCACGGCGCGCAATTTCTTTCTGCGCGATGCTTGATGTGCTCCCTCCTCCGTAGGATCCGTAGCCGCCGTCTCCGGCGATAGCCAGATTACTGGCCATTGGCATGGATGCTGCCACAGCCATAAGAACAGCTGCTTTTCTGCTAACAGGACGACCGAAGTTGTGGGTGCGATCACGACCGGAATCGTGCATGGATATTTGCGTAGGTGTGGTTTCCATAATAAGCGTGAGTATTTAGTGACGTTTTCAAAGGGCTTTGTGAAGCGTTTTTTTCAATTTTTTTTGAATAAGCTGGTTGTTAACGCCTCCGAACAACCCTCTTCATTTACTTAGTGATTACAGCCCCTTACTTCCCGTAAGGCATCACATGAATTTTCTTGTTTCCGTCTTTGTCGGTGTATTCGACTTCGACTTGCTTGTTAGCGCGATCCACCTTCTTCAAAAGGTAAGGTTTTCCGGTCGCCTTGGAATCATATGGTAGAGCAAAACGAACATTCTCTTCGAGCGTGAATGGGCTTCCCCCCTGCTTCAGCGCATCCAGAGTCAATTCCACCGTGCTATCAACAACCCCTTTGGGTTCCCCTTCTTCAGTTCGGTGCCCTCGACGGTCAAAACGGTAGAGTGTCCCCGCTTTGTTGGGTTTCAGATCCTCGATCACCCAAATTCTGACGGTCTGAGCAATGCCATGGTTATCCACCTCGACATCCAACACATCCTTGAACTTAAAGCGGGTTTTCATCAACTCATCACGGAAGACAATATTATCCCCCTTGGCGATGGGATCTTGACCCATTTTATTCAACTCCCGCTCACCCAAGGTCTGCAATTTGAACTTGAATTTGCCGTCACCAAAACCAGACGGTTTGATTTGAACCTGAGTCGATTTCACAGAAAGTGCTTTCAATTTCACCACAGGATCCGGATAGGACTTAAAATCGTTGGGGTCTGTTTTGGCCACAAACTCCTCCATATTGGAAAAACCGTCTTCATCCGGATCGCGATCCGTAGAATCGGAATAGCCAGGATTCAAATTGTTATCCAACCACCATTTGTTGGGGATCGGAGGGTGAACAGGGCCACTTTGAAGCAAGTCGACCGGATTATCCAAATCGTTCCTGCGTGCAAAAAGGGACACCCCGGTCATCAGGTTGACACTACGCCCTGAAGGCGTCGTTGGCGGCTCCGCCACGTGTGTATCATCCAAGGAATCCCTGACATCTTCAATTTCCTCCAACCCGGGAACGGACACATCCGTATTGCGTTTAACCGTCGGAATGGCAAAGGCCTCATCAACAGCATCCTTGTTGCTGAAAACAACGGCACCACATGCAAGGGCAACAACAACGGCACCTCCCAGGGATGCTTTTTCATAGTTCTCTGATAACCAGGACATAAGTAATAATTTCTAATTAAATCAAATAGTGAACAATCATTCAGATCGTAAATTAACTGTCGGACGAATCGTCGCTCGAATCTTCAGTTGCCTTCTTTCCCTTGCCTTTTGAAGACTCAGCTTCTTCTTTTTTCGTAAGCAGGATGACATCAAAACAAAGGTGGACCTGAATATTTTCAGAACCCAGAACCTGCTTTAAAATCAACTCCCCGGCCGGAACCACCGGCTTGGCGGGTTGAACGACAGGATCTTCGGCACCATCCTCGGCCACTTCAGTGCTATCCTCTTCACCAAGCGCGGATTCTCCATCATCGATAAAGCCTTCAAATCCAGCAAAACCGCCATCCGCCCCACCAGCGGCAGGGATAATATCCGCTGGGAAATTGGCATCCTGGTGCGTAGGTGGGGTTTGACGCTCGTTGCGAAAACGAGCACCGCGAATCGCAAAGTAATACTTCTCAGAGTTCACCATCTCACTAATAAAACTGCGAACGGCATCTTCGTTAGCGGTAAACGACAACTCGACGGGCATCATCTCATAGACGCGACCAAATGCCTCACCCGAGCTCTGACCAGGCTTCGGACGCCGGGCCTTCTTACCCTTCCCTTTCACTGGCTCAGGCTGAACAACCACACCGCTCTCCTCTGGCAACTCAACACGCCGAATATTGTTCAACGAGACGGGCTTCACTTCAGCCAATTGGTTCAGCAGCCACTTGATGGCCTCCAGCTCGTAATTCAGCTTGGCTGTGGCATTCATCCGAGCCGAATCAACTTCGTAATTCTCAAAACCAAACAAACAACCATCGGGCAACTCGGTTCCAGCTTTGGTGAATGCTGCACGCAGCTCCTCCCCCATCTGAACACGCACATCCCTAAACTGGTCCGGCGTCATTTTCTCAAGCTTCGCCGGAGCAAATTTAAGCACCTTCGAACGCACCTCATCGATCATCTCATCATAGGCTTCAACCCCCTCTTCGCGGGCCGCAAGGTGACCGCTCGTCGGGTATGGCTTCTGCTTTTCTAATTGGGCGTATTGCGATTTGAGTTCCTCAAATTGCTCTAATTTTTCATTGTATGCTCCACCTTGGGAAAACCCAAAAAAGAGAAAAGCACCACCCACAACTGCCGTAACCCCTACCAGGCCGGCCACAAATGTATTTTCCTGAATCCAACTCATGGTCGTATAAAATTGTAAAAAATGTCCGTTACTTTCACTGGTCCTCCTATCGCTTGAAGCGAATTAAATCGGGCGCCGGAATCGGCTTTTTAAGCGCAAGCGTCATCTCGAACGGGGCGGCATAAGCACCCTCGGCAAGTTTATCGCTTAAAACGATGTCCAACTCCTCTTGTGAAGGAACCACAAAATAGTCCGACTTGGCGCGCAATTGGTTAATCAGCTTGTAAACATTGCGGTAACCATTTTTGTCTCCGCGCCACAAACCCTTGATTCGCACGGCATTAATCATTGGCTGAACAGGGGCTGGAGCCGCTCCCTTTTTTCCTTTTTTACCCTTTTGCGGAGTCTGCGGCCGCTCAGCTTTGATACGAGTCAAGGCACTACCTCCATACTCCGACGAAGCAAAGCCTTCTATAATAACCGATTGGCCAGGCGATCCGCCCGCAGCCTCATCGCCAGGCTTAAAGTTAATTACCGGGTCAAAGTCAACCGACCAAACAGAATCACTGACAAAGTTTTTACCCAGATCCGCAATAATATTCACCCAGAGGGTTCGTGCGCGCTGAGACGAGACCAGCTGATTTTTGTAAACATCCAGAGAGGCTTCATCTTTAGCCAATTTTTCCAAATCTCCGGAATACTGCCTCAAGTCTGCAATTTTATCCTCCAAGTCTCGGATTTCCTGACCTGCAGCATTCTTCTTCATGTAGTTTGCCCCAGACCAGATGGCCAAACCGCCAATCAGAACTGCCGAAGCAGCTACCAGCATGGGCTTTCTACGTGCCACATCGCGTTCATGCGATACCACGTCGGGAACCAAATCGATTTCCAATGAGGCTTTTCCAAGTCCACGCAGGGCCAGACCAACCAATTCACCTAACTGATGAGCTTCGGCTGCAACCTGATCAACATCCACCCCTTTCCCGACAGATACACGCTTCAGCGGATTAAAGAAGTCAATCGGCAGACGGAGCTTCTCCTGGAAGAAGTCAGCAATGAAGGGAAGGTTTGCCCCCCCGCCAGCTAGCAAAATCTGCTTTGGTGCCTTACCGCCGTGCTGACTGCGGAAATAGTTGGTTGTCCGTGCAATTTCTGCCGGCAACTTACCGAGAGCATTACGAATCACCGTGGCCAAGGCTGCTGTGGCTTCATCCAACTGAGAGGTATGTGCGGTATTCAATGCCACCATCCCGTTGGAACACTTCTGTGTTTCCGCCTCGGAAAAGCTCACTCCATACTCTTTGGAGATGGCCGTGGTGATCGACGCTCCACCGACAGCCACACTCCGCGTAAACATCCGGCTACCTTCAAGATAGACGAGGTTACATGTCTTGGCTCCAATATCAATCAGCAGAGTGGTTTCCTCCAAGTCAGGGTAGTTATAGCGCAGGGCGTTATATAAAGCCATCGGCGAAGCATCCACTTCTTCGGTACTCTGCCCGGCTTCGAGAATCACGTCATTGATATCATTCAGCGCGTCACCTTTGATCGCAACCAGTGCAACCTCCTTGTCCCCTGAACCACTTTCCAACAACTGCCAATCCCAAATCACCTCATTGATCGGAAACGGAACGTGCTGCTGAGCCTCAAAGGCAACCAACTGCTCAATATTATCGTCCTCAATAGGAGGCAGCTTGATAAAGCGGGTGAAAACCGACTGGCCGGAAATCGCATACCTAACCTTCGTTTTGCCGATTTTCAACTTCTCAGCCAACTCGGAAACCGCCACCCGAATCTGGGGTAAGCGGGCCATTTCAGCCGCAGGGTCTGCCAAAATCGACGAAGAGTCATATTTTTCGAGAATGAGTCCTCCGTTTTTCGAAGGCTTGAATACCCCCATGGAAATGCGTTGAGAGCCAATGTTCAACGCTACCGTAGCCTGTGCATCTGCCATAATGTGTGTGTAGAAAAATGAATTGTAAGGGTGTGCAGGCGACAACCAGCAAGATTCCCTGCCAGCCTCGCCAATGAAAAGAAGTCCCTATCGGCGGGACTCCTCAATCTCTGCGTAGCGATCCCACCAGAGAAATTTGAACGGGGTTTCATTTTTATTTCGTAATGGAATCTTGTCGTATCGGGAAATCTGGCGCCACCAACCGGCCTTCCCTGTAGAGGAAAAAATACCAGAACCTTTATAGGCAGCCTGTCCATTGACGAGAATTTCCCCGCCCACAGACTTCACCACCCGCTTGCTGGCACGGTCGCTACCGCTGATCCGCTTGATCGCGGCCGGGGAAAGATAAACCGAACTGTAAATATCCTCTCCAACAGGAACGTTCACATGGTTCACTTCCTTCTCGAGAAACACGCTACGCTTACCTCCCTGAGGATCTTCAATCGCAACGTACCACTTCACGGTCACGCGATCGATAAACTTCTGTTTGTAATCCCGACTCATCTCCACATTAAACTTCACTTCACACTCCAACCAGTCCTTGGGCTTGAAGCTTTTGTTTTTACCAACACTAAATTGAGGCGACGGAAGGTTCTCAAATTTAGGATCTCCCATGCTGACCTTTGCCATCTGCTGCGCCATCAAAGGCGAGAACAATGCTGAGGCTCCTAACACGACGACAGCAAGTATTTCTTTGTGAATTAAAAGTTTCATGATGATTGAGCTTTCATGCACACTACAAAGCCGATCATGGCTTGACCAGCAGAAAGAATGAAAGACCATCACTTTTTTTGCGTGTATCCATTGTGAATTCAAGCCCCCGCCAATCACCGCCTCAGAAGACACATATCGCACTTGTGATTCTCGCCAGCTTGTGATTTCTAAAGGCCGACATGGCCAAGCAGCAACAGAAGAAAAAGCAGCAAACCGCAATCCAACCGACACGTAGCGATGACTTCCCGGAATGGTATCAACAAGTCATCCGCGCCGCTGACATGGCGGAAAACTCGGAAACCCGCGGCTGCATGGTGATTAAACCCTGGGGATACGGGATCTGGGAGCTGATCCAACAACAGCTCGACGTGCGCTTCAAGGAAACCGGCCACCAGAATGCCTACTTCCCCCTGCTTATCCCCCTCTCCTATCTCGAAAAAGAGGCCGGCCATGCCGAAGGTTTCGCCACTGAATGCGCCGTTGTCACTCACCATCGCCTGGAAACCGAAAAGCAGGACGACGGATCCGTGAAAATGGTTCCCACCGGAAAACTCACCGAACCGTATGTCATTCGCCCGACCTCCGAAACCATCATTGGCTCGGCCTTTTCCCGCTGGATCGAGTCCTACCGCGACCTCCCACTCCTGGTCAACCAGTGGGCCAATGTCATGCGCTGGGAAATGCGCCCACGTCTCTTCCTCCGCACGGCTGAGTTCCTCTGGCAGGAAGGACACACCGCCCATGAAACCGAAAACGAAGCGATTGAGGAAACCCGGACCATCCACCGACTCTACGAGGAATTCCTTCGTGATCACCTCGCCATCCCGGTCATTCCAGGCGAAAAAACCGAAGCCGAACGCTTCCCGGGAGCCGACATGACCCTAACCGTCGAGGCCATGGTGCAGGATAAAAAAGCCATCCAAGCTGGAACATCCCACTACCTAGGGCAGAACTTTTCCAAAGCCCAGGACATCAGTTTCACCGGCCGTGATGGAGCCACGCAGCATGCCTACACCACCTCCTGGGGTGTTTCCACCCGCTTGATCGGAACCCTGATCATGGCCCACTCCGATGACGACGGGCTCGTCCTCCCTCCACGCGTCGCCCCCCAACAAATCATCATCATCCCGGTCACCCCCAAAGAAGAAACCCGGGAAGCCATCATCGACGCCTGCCAGGCGCTCGCCGAAGTTCTCCGCCGCGAAAAATCCTACGGAGGCCAGCCACTACGCATCCACGTCGACTCACGCGACATCGGCGGAGGCGTCAAAAAATGGGAGTGGGTAAAAAAAGGAGCCCCGATCCGAATCGAGATTGGACCGCGCGACCTGGAGTCGGGAAAAGTCTGCCTCCAGCGACGGGATCAGGCACCCAATGCCAAGGAGTTCATCCCCAAGGAAGACTTCATCCGCCACGTCGAAGAAACCTTGGCCGACATCCACAACCAACTCCTGCAACGTGCCACCGAACTACGAGACAACAATATCACCACCTGCACCGACCTCGGGGAGTTCACCAATTACTGGGACCAAGAGCAGCCCGGATGGCTGCTAACACCATGGAATGGCAGCCGCGAACAGGAAGAGGAACTGTCGAAAAAACACAAAATTACGATCCGCTGCCTCCCGCTTGACTTACAGGATGAAGACCCCTCACCCTGCATCCTCACCGGAGAGCCCACCCCCCAACGAGCCATCTGGGGCCGCAGTTACTAAATTTTTCATTTGGCATTTATCGATTAGAAATTAGACTTTTTCGTCATGGGTATTTTCAGCAAACCAAAACTCAAGGGCAAAGGACCGACTCGCGACAGCATGCCGGACCACCTCTGGACCAAATGCACCGACTGCGGTGAGTTGATCCACACCCTTGATCTACAACAAAACCACCAGGTCTGCCCGGAGTGCAACCACCACTTTCTGATGCCTTCCCGGGAGCGCATCCAACTCATTGCTGACCCTGGAAGCTTCGAGGAAACCCACGCCGGCCTATTCTCCAAAAACCCACTGAATTTTGACAAGTATGAGGAAAAAATCTCGATGCTTCGTGAAAAAACCGACCTCAATGACGCCGTTGTAACTGGCTCACTCACCATCGAGGGAAAACCAACCATGATCGCAGTCATGGACTTCAAGTTTTTTGCCGGATCCATGGGCTCCGTCGTCGGGGAAAAAATCACCCGTGCGATCGAAGAAGCCACCGAACAAAAATGCGCGATCATCATCGTCTCATCCTCATCCGGGGCCCGCATGCAAGAAGGCCTGCTCTCACTCATGCAAATGGCCAAAACCTGCGCCGCCCTGGCTAAACATGCTGATGCCGGCCTCCCATACATCTCCGTCATGACCCACCCGACCACCGGAGGCGTCACCGCATCCTATGCAACCATCGGCGACATCAACCTCGCCGAGCCCAAATGCATGATCGGTTTTGCAGGGCCGCGTGTCGTCAAGGAAACCACCCATCAGGACCTCCCCCCCGGCTTCCAAACCGCCGAATTCATGCTCGAACACGGACTGATCGATGACATCGTGCACCGCCGTAAACTACGCAACAAACTCGGCCAACTCCTCAAGTATCTCCTCCCCTAAGAGGGAGTGCCGCGTGTCTTCAGACTGAAACACTGGAACTTTTCAACTCCTGCATCCGTCAAAGCGGAAGGCAGGTTCCTCAGAATGACCTACAGCGAAGCACTCGACTGGCTCTATGCCACGCAACAGTTCGGCATCAAACTAGGCCTCGAACAACCACGCCGACTGCTCCGCGAAACCCTCGGGTTTCCCTCCGCCAAAACCAAGGTCATTCACGTAGCCGGCACCAACGGCAAAGGGTCCACCTGTGCCATCCTCAATGCCCTGGCCCGGTCCTGCGGCGTCCGCACCGGCTTGTTCACATCCCCCCATCTGGTCGACTTCAGAGAACGGATTCAAGTCAGCGGACAGCACATCCCGGAAGCCACTACCGCCAAATACCTCGACGACCTCAAGCGGCTCTGTGCCGACTGGGAACATCACCCAACATTTTTTGAACTAACGCTGGCCGTGGCGATGCGCCACTTCCGACAGCAGGAATGTGAGCTGATCCTCCTCGAAACCGGTATGGGTGGCAGACTCGACGCCACCACAGCAGTGCCCGCCGATCTCGCGGTGATCACCCCGATCGCCATGGACCACTCCCAGTGGCTCGGGGAAACGCTGGAGGAAATTGCCGCTGAAAAAGCGGGTATCATCGTGCCCAAAAAGCCCGTGCTCAGCAGCCGACAGGACCCTGCAGCCCGACACGTCATCGAACAAGAAGCCAACGAATGCAGGGCCCCGCTCGAGTTTATCACCGAACCCCTGAGCGGTTACCACGTCAACATTCCCGGCCCACACCAAAAGGACAATGCCGCCCTTGCCCTTGCCGCAGCCCACAGCATTGGACTACCGCTCAATGCCGACACCGTCCGACATGCACTCAGCACTGTCACCTGGCCCGGACGATTCGAACGACTTGAAGATCACCCTATCATTCTCGACGCCACCCATAACCCCCACGCCGCCAAAGCTCTGGTCAGCACATGGAATGAAGTCTACCCCAATCAAAAGGCCTCTCTCGTCTTTGGTGCGGTGGAGGGAAAAAACACTGAGGAGGTGCTCGACATCATTGCCCCCATCGCCAAGCATATCCATCTCACACCAGTGAACTCTCCGAGATCACTGAGCCCTGAAGATCTTGTGCAAGCTCTACCAGCTGGAGCCCCGCCTCACACCCTGCATGAGAGCCTGGACGAAGCCATCAAAAAGCTCTCACCAGCCCCTCACACTGGAGAAGAACGCGGGGTAAACGATCCCATACTCATCACCGGCTCACTTTTCCTGATCGGCCAGGCTAAAGCCATCCTTGCGGGTGAATCAACCCGCTCAAGCAGTCAGTAAGAGAAAGTGGATAATAAAATCAAGGGCATCAGCCCTGCCATCACCAATCATGAGGTCCCCGGGCCGAACAAGCACTCCAGCCTCTCCAAAAGCGGAGATACCTCTCCGCACTCCCAAAAAATGCTCACCCACGCTATGCGAAAGTAGGACAGATTTTTAATCTGTCGACAACCTAAGGAACAAACAAGCTCCCCACCTCATCTCATAGCAGTCGACAGGTTAGCCCCCCTACAAACATCCTCAGCTCTTCCATCTCCGCCCCTGCCTCGCCGAATACAAAACGCCCTCAAACTCATTCATCGTCTCTTGCCCAAACGCCAACTCCCAACCGGACGGCTCGGAACCGGAGCGAAGCGGAGATAGCCCTAGGCAAAGCCGTCCCTGCCAGACCATCTTCCATCTTCCATCTTCCATCTTCCATTCTCCATTTTCAATTAAATCATGACTTTCCAATCACTTCTCCGGCGCGCTGAGATCGGCGCCAACTCCTACCTTCTTGAACTCGACGACACTCGGATCATCCTCGACTCCGGTATGCATCCGAAAGAAGAAGGCTCGGACTCGCTCCCGGCCCATCACGAAATCCCGGCCAACAGCATCGACTCCATCTTTGTTTCCCACTCCCACCTCGACCACTCGGGTTCTCTCCCCGTCCTGATGCGTGATCAGGAAAATGCCGATGTCTACATGACTCCGGCGACCTCCAAACTGGTCGATGCCTTGCTTCACAACTCGGTCAATGTCATGGAAAGCAAACGCACCGAACTGGGAATCACCGAGTATCCTTTTTACACCCACCGCGAACTCGATCAGCTCGAAAAACGTTGGCGAACCTTCAACTACGAGCGCCCCTTTGATATCGGCGGCCCCGACAGCAATGTGCGAGCCACCTTCTACGACGCCGGCCACATCCTCGGATCCGCAGGTGTCCTGCTCGAAACTCTGGATCAACGAATTTTCTACACCGGCGACGTCCAGTTTGAAAATCAAACGCTCATCCCGGGAGCCACACTCCCCGAGGAGGACATCGACACCCTGATCATCGAAACCACGCGCGGAGCCTCCCCCCGCCCCGAAAGCTACAGCCGGGACGAGGAAGAGCTCCGCTTTGCCGAATCCATCAACGACTGCCTAAAAGGTGGAGGCTCGGTCCTGGTCCCCGTCTTTGCCATGGGCAAAACCCAGGAAGTGCTCACCATGATCAACCGCTTCAAGGCCGAGGGGCTGATCCCCGATGCCCCGGTCTATATCGGAGGACTCAGCACCAAAATGACCCTGATCTTTGACGAATTTGCTGATTCCACCCCACGAAACCAGCCCGGGTTCCAAATCCTGCGCGACATGGAAGTCAAAACCGGAGGCCGCCGCAAGCGCCGTGCTCCGATCACCTACCAACGGGGGGCCATCTATGCCCTGTCCAGCGGGATGATGACCGAAAAAACCGTCTCCAACAACTTCGCCAGAGGCTTCATCAACAACCCGAAAAACCATCTCCTCTTCGTCGGATACGCCGACCCCGATTCGCCAGCCGGCCATATCAGATCCGGTAGCCTCGGAGACTTGATCGACCTGGACCCCGAGCAAGACCCCGTACAATTCAACTGCCCAATGGAAGTCTTCGACTTCTCAGGTCACGCCACTCGTGATGACCTGCTCGACTACATTTTGCGGGTCAACCCGAAGCGCACTTTCCTGGTTCACGGTGACATGGACGCCAGCGAATGGTTTGCCCAACAACTTGCCGAGAAACTTCCGGACTGCGAAACCATCATCCCGTTTCCCGGCAAAAAATACTAAACTCCCGCAAGGCAAGCAATCGGTAGGGCTGATTGGCCTCAATCAGCCGTCGATGCATGAACTTCAAGGGAAGCTTGCCAACCAAGCATAAAGATCCACCTATCAAGGGTGAACCTCAATGGTCGGATCCCCCAACAAGTTGAGCTCGACCAGACACATGTGGTAATTGGCCGAGGCCTTCGCCTTTTCGGCCAACTTGGCTTTGGTTTTCATCAGGGCCTCGCCAGTGCTGAGCTTCTGGCCAATTCCCATTTCCCAGAAATAGGTCATCGTGCGAGTGGTTCCGTCCATTTTACCCTCCCACATCATCAAAGGGAAGCTCTCACGGGGATTGACAAAGTGAGGTTTCCCCTCACGACACGGTGCCACAATGGCAATCGCACCAGCGTCAGGAACGCGCAACATCGACTCGGCAATGCAAGGGTCTTTAACCGCATCGTAGTGCCCGGTAAAACAGGAGACGGTAGTGATGATCGGGTAGGCATCCTTGTTGGTCAATTTGGCCACATGTTTCCTAGTGAATTTCTGATGTTTCTCCAACACCCAGCAGTCCAACAATCCGTGACCGTGAAAGTGATACTTTCCAGTCTGCTTACTATTGAGCATCTTGACCCAATTGTCAGGATTAAGGTCGTAATCTCCGGGTTTCGCATCGTCCCACGGCGTCTCGTGTGAAAAATATCGAGACATTTCGCCTCCCTTCAGCACCTTCGACACGTGGTCATCCCAACTGCGTCGCACCTTGGGATAGGCCCCCTTGACCTCACAGGTGTAGATGAAGTTTTTGCCAAAAGCACCCTTCGGGTAGCGGGACTCGTAAGCCACCACCTTGTCGGTGTAAGCCTTGACGTCTTCTGCCGTCCGAACCGGAATCCGCCCCAAGCCCACACTTCCATCAGGATAAGAAATCGCCACTTTATCCTCCTCGAACTCACCATAAATACCGTCTCCGTCCGCATCCCAATTCGTAGGTGAGAGGTAGTAAATATCCGTCGGAATATCACGTTTCTCCCCCCACATGTTGATGTGGACCGTGTCCCGGTCCGGAACGACACCCTTGCCACCCGGCAAACTATCACCACCAAGCACCACCCATCGCAGTCCACCGGCATCGATGTGCTTGCGCACGCACTGACGGATTTTTTCCTGAATATCCGGCCCTGGATAGATTTTTTCGATCTCCTCTGTGGTGACGACCTTGACCGGCTTACCCTGTTTCTGCTTCCAGATCGCATAGGGTTTCCAAGCATCAGCAAGCTCTGGAGAGGTGACCAATAATACCTTTGCCGGTTTCTCGTCAGCAATAAGAGGCAACGATAAAATCGCAGTTAAATAGATTAAAACCCTGGGGATCATAAAAATAAAAGAAGTTCATCACATCAGCGCCCCGTGTCGCGCTACCTGTCTTTTTCTCTATTCTCTCTCAAATCACTGCTCATTTTTCTCTTCATCCAAAGGAGCCACAGTGAAATGGGTTACTTTTTCAACCACCTTCACGGCTTCAAAAATCTTACCACTGTCCCTAGACACCAACTCTCCGTTAGACAGTTTGAACTTGGTCTCACAATGAATGGTCAGATTGTATTTGGCCTTCCCATCCTTCGATTCCACAACAAAAGAATAGGGAGCGATCCGCAAACCTCCCAGATTTTTGAAATGATTTCCCAGTCGAGTTGCAAAGCCTGAGTCAGGGAGTTTAAACGATTTCTCTATCAGCTTTTTCAGCGTTGGTTGCTGCACCAGCAAAGGAGCCACTTGATCCTGATAGGAGACCGAACCTCCTGCCAGCAGTTTCGAAGGCATCCACACCAACAAACCAAGACAAAACACACACAACGTTTTCATAAGGGATACAACTAAACCTAACACCCGAAACGGGCAAAGAAAAAAATGGCCGCTGCATCCATCATGGATCCAGCGGCATTCAAATATACGCCCACTAACTCGAAGCGAGCTTCAGAGCCTGATCAAGGTCGGCGAGGATATCGTCAATGTGTTCAATCCCCACACTGAGACGAATCAATCCGGGAGAAATACCACCCGCAAGTTGCTGCTCAACATTCAGCTGACTATGGGTCGTGGTAGCCGGATGAATCGCCAAACTCTTGGCGTCCCCGACATTGGCCAGGTGAAGGAACAACTTCAGACCTTCGATAAACTTCTGCCCGGCTTCGCTGCCATCTTTCAATTCGAAGACGACCATTCCGCCGCCCTTGCCCTTGAGATATTTCTGACACCGTCCGTATTCGGGATCGCTTGTCAAACCGGGGAACCGAACCCACTCGACGGCCTCGTGGCCCTGCAAGTATTCAGCAACCTTGAGCGCATTCTCCGAATGGCGTTCGACGCGAAGCGGCAGAGTTTCGATACCTTGCAAGAACTGCCAGGCATTATCCGGGCTGATGCAGGCGCCGAGGTTGCGCAATGGAACCGTCCGCATCCGCAAAATAAAGGCCAGCGGAGCCAGCGGCTCCGGCAAATCATGCCCCCAACGTAAACCGTGATACGAGTTATCCGGCTCATCATACAACGGATGTTTACCCGCCCCCCAGTTAAACCTTCCAGAATCCACTACAATCCCTCCGATGCCGATTCCGTGACCGCCAAACCACTTGGTCAAAGAATGCACAACGATATCCGCACCGTGCTCAAGCGGATTGGTCAAATACGGTGTGGAAAACGTGGCATCCACAATGAGAGGAATCCCATGCGCTTTGGCAACGGCAGCAATCGCCTCCAAGTCGGCGACCTCCAAGGCCGGGTTGGAAACCGTCTCACAGAACAAAGCCCGAGTGTTTTCATCGATGGCAGCTTCGAAGTTGGCAGGGTCCGTGGAATCGACCAAGGTGACATCAATCCCCATCTTCGGAAGGATATCGTTAAACATCGTATAGCTGCCACCATAGAGATTCCTTGCGGAAACAATATTATCTCCAGCTTCAGCCAGGTTGATGATCGTATTGTGAATCGCTGCCGTGCCGGAAGCAAAAGCCAAGCCTCCCATTTCAGGAGCCCCCTCCAACAAACAAACGCGCTTTTCCAACACGTCAGTGGTTGGGTTCATCAGTCGAGAATAAATGTTCCCCAACTCCTTGAGCGCAAACAAATTCGCCGCATGCTCAGTAGAATTAAAGGTAAATGACGATGTGCGATAGACAGGAACCGCACAGGCATTTGTCGTCGGGTCGGGCTGCTGCCCGCCATGAAGGCATAAGGTTTCAAGTTTCATATGAGTGCGAATCGATAGCACAGGAAACGTAAACTGCAAAGACCGTATTGTGACCTGTGCAAGCAGAGCTCCTACATTAGGGTGATGATCTCGGTGATACCTGCGGCTCTGACAAGATTCCAAAACTGTACCAAACGGGCCTCGAAACAGAAAGACAGGGCGATCCGACAACGTAAGCTTGCATCATCCACCATCCAAAACGCACACATGAAACGCAGAACCTTTCTCGGATCCCTCGCCGCCGCCAGTAGTATCTCAGGTATCGCCGCCGCTGATGAACCCAAAGCGCCGGGAGTCGACAACGTCAAACTCCTAAGCCCACCCGTTATTCAAAACCCGGGTGAAGATGCCTTTACTGTTGCTTGGGCCGTCAGCGGCATGGCCACCGGATGGGTCGAATGGGGAACCACACCAGAATTAGGAAAGCAGAGTATCCCCGCCCATCACGGGCTGATGAGCATGAGCGAATACGCGCTCTCCGCACGAATCGAAAACCTTCCAACCGACACGCCGATTTACTACCGGACGGTCACCATCCCCATTCACTACAAAAACGCCTACGCCATCGAGCGAGGTACACCACTCGTGGGGAAGACCCGCAAACTCAAATTGCCCACGGCCGAGGCCTCCAGCTGCAGCCTGACCATGGTCAACGATACCCACGATCACGCAGACACCCTCAACGCTCTGGCCAAACGCATCGAAGCAATCAACCCGGACGCCCATCTCTGGAATGGAGACGCGTGTAACGACTTTCACAACCCACAGCTCATGGCCAGAATCTGCCTGACACCGGGGCAGCACAAAGACCAGCCCGAACACGGAGGCTGGGCATCCACCCGCCCACTCCTTTTTGTTCCTGGAAACCACGACGTCCGCGGTAGAGATGCTCGCACCATGCCCGAGGCCTTAACTCCCTGGCCACTGAACGATGACGACCCTCATCGCTTGGCCCCCACCCCCTTGGCCATGGGCCGTTACTGCTTTGCCAAACGCATTGGGCCAGTGGCCATTATCGGTCTGGATACAGGAGAAGACAAACCGGACAACCGCGATGTCTTCGGCGGCATGGCAGCCTATGAACCTTACCGGGAGGCTCAACGTGATTGGCTCCTCAAGGTTCTCCAACAAAACGAAATCAAAAACGCTCCCTATCTGCTCGCGTTCTGCCACATCCCTCTGATTGGTCTTGAGGGAGAAAACGACGGCACCGGGGACACAGGCTACGCTTCCTACTCAGGCTTTGGGCAGCAGCTCTGGCTCAAACCACTGGTCGATGCCGGCTGCCAAATGCTTTTCAGCGGTCACACCCACCGTCACAGAATTGACAAACCCAGCCAAGCGTTCCCGATCTATCAAGTTGTCGGGGGAGGCCCGAAAACCAAGGATGCACGCCTCATTCACATTCAGGCAGACAACAAACAACTGAACGTCAAGGTTGAGGATCTCAACCAGACCACCGTCAATGCCGTCACGCTGAAACCAAGGAGCTAATGGATCACCATCCATACCTCCTTTCAACTGAGCATTAAGAAAATACTTTCTCACTCAACACCTGTGCCGTTCGCAATGGAGAGCAACCTCCCCCTGCAATCAAAATGACCCCTTGACCGTAAAGTCCCCACGCATCACTCGCTTGATGTCTTTGGGCAGCAGGGCTTTTTGATAGATCGCCAAATCCGATACCAGACCTTCATAGTTGTTACCCACCACCAAGGGGCTCTCACCGAGGCCAAAGTACCAGATTTTGGTTGGCCAGTCTTGGTTTTGGCCCAGATCGATAGCTCTCACAACATAGACGGTTTTCACTGACTCCCCGTTCAGGTAAAACTGCACCAAAGCACTGCCACCAGCCGGTCGCCAGACCATTGCCAGGTGCGTCCACTCCAATTCTTTCACCGGGCGCTCCGCACGAGCACTACCAACCCCGAAGTAGTTGAAGGCCAAATGCATTCCAGGGTCTGCCTGATTAAACGAACCTTCACCAAAACGATCACCGGCAAGCATGATCTCCCGCTCACCGTATGGCAGCGAGCTCTCATGGCTTGTTCCAAGCGCTGAACACCACGTTTGATTCAAATCACCGCGGAGCAACAACCCGCCCCCATCACTGCCTTTGTCAGGCTTCAGCCATACCGCCATGGTGAATGGCTTTCTGGTCCAGCTGGTCTGGGGAGCCCGCAGCATCAAATGGTCCTCCACGCCGTCGAAATACAGACACTCACCACGCTCAGGATCCCGGGTCCACTGAGCGCCATAAAGTTTGCCATGATGCTCCCCCCCGCTCGAGTCGGCCAGAATTGTTCCCCTACCAAGCCGCATTCGCCACAAGGCGTCCAAACCTTCGGTTTTTTCCACAAGCTCGTAGCTCAAGGCTCCTGAATACGGCGAAAAGGACACCAAACCCAATGGCACGATCAGCAAAAGAAACAAGCCGGCAAACTTTCTGGTCGAGGCCTGCGTCAACGGCAAGCGGCTTTTCTCCTTTTGTACGATCGAAAACATCCTCGCCCGCAACTGCGCCGGTGACGCCACTTTCGACACCACCCCAGCCGCCCCTCCCGGCACACCACCACGCACACTTGCGAGTAAAACCTCCCCATACTTGGATGCCGGATAGCCAGCCCTAAGCACGGTGTCATCACAGGATTTTTCCACCTGCAAGTCATAGGCCCGCAATGCAAGCCATACCAGAGGATTGAACCAGAACACAATCGCCAACAACTCCAGAACCATTCGCCAGGGGATATCACGGCGACGGATATGCTCGAGTTCATGCAAGAGAATCATGTCGCGATGCTCCCTGGGCAAATCCGGAAAATGAGACGGCAACAAAATCGCTGGGCGCAAGATCCCCGTCGTCTGAGGACCTTTGATCAACTGGTTGTACAACAACCATGGTACTCTCTTAAGCGAAAGACTCTCACACAGTTCTCTAAAATCATGAACCACCACGTCATCCGATGAAGCTGGGGTCGAACTCGAAAAACGTAAACGGGAATTCATCGAACTCCACAAGCGCACCACCAAAAAAGCGACCGCTCCGAGCCCCCACAATCCTAGAAAAACCTGCTTACGGGTCCAGCCACTCTCTTTGCCCAAGACAATCTCCGATGCTGGAACCGGCAAGGGATTGTTTTTATCGTATTCCGCCAAGGCTTCGATCTCATCCGGAAAGGCCCCACTAGCCTCCAGCCATGGCATCGTAATTTTCACGTGCAAGGGTAACCCATCCAGAAACGGCGTCAGAGGAAGCGAAACCAAAACACATAAAAGCAGCAAGCCAACCACCGATGATGAGGTTCGGCGGGATACAAAAACAGCGAGCAAGACCGCAGGCAAGGCCAAGCTTGCTTTCAAGCTCGCCAGTACTAGCCAGTGGTAAAAATCAGTCGGCACAATCGGGATACGTCAGGGTGATGCAAACAATCAGTCTTGATCGTTTGTAGCATCCTGCACCAGCTTTTCAAGATAAGCTAACTCCCGTTTGTCCAAACTCTTTCCCTCGCGCTGGACAAAAGTCGCAATTCCCAAAGTAGGTGAGCCATTGAAAAAAGATCCAAAGGCTTTTTTTAGCAAACTCAAACCCACCTCCGTGGTGTTTGCCACTGCCGAATAATAGTAGCGGTTCCCCCGCTTCTCCATTTGCAAAAAACCCTTCTCTTCCAGAATCGACAAATACCGACGCGCCCCTGAGTAGGATATCGGCGTTTCAATTTCCTTCTCTACCTTTTCGGCTGAAACCTCACCATGCTCGTGCACGAGGTACATCACCTCCCGCTCGCGCCGGCTCAGGTTTTCAAAATCAGGCTTTTTTTTGGGACTTGCCATAATACTACGATCTCTCCGTTGATTGCAACTTCGTGTGCACCATAATATGCATTTCATCCGAGGTCTAGGCTATTCTCTCGTTAATTTTGGCATAGTCAGGCACATATTTAGCCTAAATACCAGCACCTGAAATCCAGAGGCATCAAAATACAACTCCCACCCAAGAAAAAACGCACACCACCTAAAGTGCATATTTTTTTGCACTTGACCGAAATCTGTAATTTTGAAATACCACGGACACACACCATGAGAACGATCGTCCCACACTGCCTCCGATTTTACCTTATCTTATATACACTTGCATCAAGTCATATGGCCTCTGCGCAAGATTCCGAAAACTGGAACGACATGCGCGTTGGGCTCTTTATCCACTGGGGGCTTTACAGCGCCAGCGAAGGGGCCTGGCAAGGGTCCAGAGTCGGTGGAGCCTCGGAATGGATTCAACAGGGAGCAAACATCCCCACATCCAGTTACGCATCCGTATTGAAACCCCAGTTTACTCCAAGTGCGGATTGGGCCACCAACATCGCCCGGGAAGCCAAGGCCGCCGGGATGGAATACGTCGTGATCACCGCGAAACACCACGACGGCTTCACCTTGTTCAACAGCACCGAGTATTGGTCCACCGGGGCAAGCGATGACTCCACCAAGACAAGCAACCCCTACGGAGGCTCGAATATTTCACCTCCCGACCGGGATCTGATGCTGGAACTCTGCAACGCAGTCCGGGCGGAAGGCCTCAAGGTCGGCCTCTACTATTCCATCATCGACTGGCAACATCCGAATGCCTACCGGGGAAATAACGGTCTGCCCAAACCCTCGGTGATGGCCAACAGCAAATACGATGAAAACTCGGCCGACCCTGATCCTGCAGCAGGCTCCTATAAGACGTATATCTACAATCATGTCGAACAGTTGATGACCCAATACGGTGAAATCTGCGAACTCTGGTTTGATTATAGCTCTCACGCAGTCCAAGACAGTGACTGGGGAGCCGACGCCCTGATGGCAATGATTCGTAGCCACCAGCCGAATCTGATGGTCAATAACCGACTCTACGAAGGACTGGAAAACGGCAACGGCGACTTTGCCACCCCGGAACGTACCATTCCCGCCAACGGCCTGCCCTACGACTGGGAAACTGTCACCTCCTGGGACGATACTTCCTGGGGATACAAATCCATCTCCAACGGAGCACGTTATAAATCCACCCGGCAGGCACTGCAACTCTATGCCGAAGCATCAAGTAAAGGAGGCAACATGCTGTTGAATATCGGCCCGGATCGATTTGGGGCCACCCCGACAGAACAAGCCGACCGCATGAGCGAACTGGGAGACTGGATGACAGTGAATGGCGAAGCTCTCAAATCCACCCGGGCCAGTGGCATCGACGCCAGCTCTCTTTGGGGGCGGATGACCATGCACAAATCTGGCAATCGCTACTACGCCATCGTCTTCGACCGACCTGCTGACGGAGTAATTGACATCACCTCGGCCACCGAAGGAAAAATCGTTCACTCGATCTCTGTCTCACGCCTCACATCATCAGGCCCGGTCAATGTGCCCGTCAACATCTCCGATGGCTATTACTCCGTCAACCTCGACTCCGCCAATCTCGATATCCACCAAAGCGCCACCTTCCGTATCGACTTGGATGCCGCCCCCCTGCCCACCCTGCCTAATCTAGCAACAGGCAAAGCTACCAGCAGCAGTTCAGTCTACGACCCTAACGGACTCAATCTCCATGGCGGCTTAGCCGTTGATGGTGACTATTCTGCCAACACCTCTTCTAGCAGTCTCAATCTCTTTCACTCCGCCTCGGATGATACCAACCCTTGGCTTCAGATCGAACTGGGGGGCACCTACAGGATCCGCGAAATCACCCTGTTCAACCGTGCCGGCTTCACATCGCGCCTGCGTGATATCACCATCGAAGTCCTCGACAGTTCAGACCAAGTGGTCGCGAGCTACGCCGAGCTCAACGACGGCAATGCTCTGAATGGCCCAACCAAGCTGAAGGTCTTCCTTCAGAACGAACAAGTTGTCTCCGGTCAAAAAATACGTATCAGCAGAGCCTCCGACTCCGGAGGCGGAGACGACAACACCGTGCTTACCCTGAGCGAAGTTGAAATCAAAGGCTCAGTTCTCGCCGATGCCACGCTTGACGGTTCCGTAGACCAAGACGACATCGATTTACTAGCAGCAAACTGGGGATCGGGATCAACATGGGAAACAGGTGACATGAACGGTGACGGTAGCGTAGATCAGGCCGACCTCACACTAGCTCTCACCAGTTGGACCGGCAGCGAAAAGGCTAACCTCGCTCAGATTCCAGCAGCATTCCTCGATGCTGACGCCGATCAACTCGACGATCATTGGGAGCTGATCCATTTTGGCAGTATCTCAACGCAGGATTCATCCGGCAACCCGGATGGAGACCGCTACAACAACCTCTGGGAAATGGCCTTTGGCGGCGACCCGAATGTCAGTGAAAGCCTTCTAGGGCAATCCACCCTCACCAATCCTCGCAACAATACCATCGAACTCCGCTATCAACGCCCGAAGAACCATACAAGCCTCGGCATCATCTACCAGATCGAATTCTCAACCTCTCTGGAAAATGACAGCTGGAGCAAAGTATCAGGAGCTTCCGTAGGCACTCCGCCCACAGCACCCATCGATGCTCGTAAGGACTGGGCCATCATGAATGTTCCGACCTCAGGCTCGCGCACCTTCTTCCGCATTCGCCTGATTTCACCCACCCCATAACCAAAGCTCTTTCTTTTCACCTCCCAACTGAAGAGCGGGATTTGTTTGCTCTCACACCACACAGCACAAACTCACTACTATCCCCATCATAAAGCACATATTTTTACATTGAAAATTGATCAACTAAAGAAACAACGCTGTCCTGCATGGAGACACCCCGAAGGAAAAATCAACACAAAGAAAAGAACAAAAATTTGCACTTTCACCATTGACGCACACTTTTTTGCACATATAACGCAGATATCGAGTTTGGAACATGGATTCCATAAATACACCATGACCACTCGCCAAACGCACAAAAGAGAACAACCCAATAGACAAAAACAATGAAACTGAAATATTCTATCCTCGCAGCTTCCCTTCTGGGCATGGCTGCTGTCAACGGAGCCACCGTCGCGTGGTCGTCAGGAGCCTTCACTACAAGCGGAGGCATTGGAGCAACCCTTGACGCTGGACAATTTGCAACCGACGGAACTGAAATTCTCGCAGAGAACATCGGAGGAGGAGCCCTCACATTCGACGGCATCAATTTCGCTGCAGGCACAGTTGTGTTTGCAGGAGGCACTGCCGCAGTATTTCACGAAAACATTCCAACAGCAAACACCTTGCTTGCCAGAGAAGGCACCTATGGTGTTGATGGAGCTGCTGATACAGTATCCCTCTCCGGACTCACTATCGGTAATACCTACCGCATTCAGGCCCTCGTCTATGACGGCCGTGGTGACGCTGGAATCACTGGCCGAACGATTGAATTCGACGGCCTGAACCAGAATCAATACGCTAACGGCGTAAGCGGATCTACCTGGGGAGACGGACTCCTTGTCACCGGTACCTTTGTGGCCGATGCTACAACGCAGGACTTTACCGTCGAGGCCTTCACTGGTGCCACTTCCAAGGGAGGACAACTTAACGCTCTGTTGGTCCACGAGACCGCAGTCGTTCCCGAGCCAACTACCACAGCCCTTCTCGGTCTCGGTGGTCTTGCCTTGATTTTGCGCCGCCGTAAATAAAGCGGGGCTTTTTCATTTTGGGAACATCCGCGTGTTTGATTCGTTTTTCACGCTTGTTTTCATTCACGACCCCGCTCTTCAAAGCTTGAAGAGCGGGGTTTTTATCTCACGACCTTTCATCCTCATGAACAACACACACACAATGAGATCATGGGTTGCTTCCTCCTTGACGGCTATCTGGCTTGTTTTCCCTGCGCCTAAAGCAGAAGCCGCGGAAATCAGCTGGAGCTCACGCCCCTACCCTGTGAATGGCAAGTACGGCGAAACCTTGGCTACTGGAATCTTTGCCAAAGACGGCACCCTGGCACTTGCAGAAAACTCAGGAGGCCCAACCGTCACGTTCGACGGTATTTCCTTTCAAGCGGGAACCATACACCTCGGGGACACCTATGATCAATATCATACAGATGCCGCCCCACTGTCCGGAACTGGCACTTGGAGTGACAGCAAAGAGCCTAGCAGAGTCACCATTCCCGACCTTCGCACAGGCAAAACCTATCGCATCCAAATTCTCATTTACGACGGGCGTCACGACATCAGCATCGTCGGAAAAACAGTCCGGGTGGACGGGCTCCCGCAAGGAACGTATGCGCATAGTGAAAGAGACATCACCTGGGGGAAGGGGCTTCTTATCACTGGAATATTCACCGCTGACAGCTCAACACAGAGCTTTACCATCGAAACGTTTTCACCGGATACCAAACAATCCCAAAGCGGGCAATTCAACGCCCTTCTCTTACACCAACTCAATCCCCCACACACAGCCAGCCCCTCCCCAGGCCCTTACACCGGTGGCCCCGACCATCACACCACCCTTCTGGGAATCGGAGGGCTCTCACTGATTCTCAATACACTGCACTAATACGTTCAGCGGGACCTCCCAAAATTGAGGTTTACCTCTCACCCATAAATCGCTGTATAGTAAATGGTTAGCAGTGAATCATCAGCTCAAAAACAGTCGCAATTCCACCTTTTCTTCCACATTTCCTTGGATTAGACTACATAGTATACACATAAAAATCCCCCCCCACCCCCAAACACACACATTGCCAGCAGGTGCCCCGAGCATCGCCCTGGCAGATACACAGACCGACACAATGAAAAGCAACAACCCCAGACCGCAAGGTCATCGGGGATTTGCGCTGGTTGCCACGATCAGCGTCATGATCCTTCTGGTGATGATTGCTCTAGCCATGCTCGGACTCAGCAGCATCGAGCTCCGGGCTAGCCAGCATGCCGATGCCGAGAACGAAGCCAAAGCGAATGCCCGCATGGCATTGATGATTGCTCTCGGCGAACTGCAAAAGGAAATGGGCCCAGACAATCGAATCTCCGTAGAGTCCGCGATTTTTGATCAAGACAGAAGCACGGAAGAAATAGACGGGATGACGCAGTCCCGCTGGTTAGCCAGCTACAACTCCTGGGGCAATTGGCTCAGCGAAAAATATACCGTCCCCCAAGCGGATGGCACGAATGGAACCAGCTACTCCATCCAAGACACCTACAAGGCCAAGCGCTCCCCTATGTTCCGGCGTTGGCTAGTCTCTCTTCCCGAGGGAAAAGAAACCGACATCGATGCTCCGGTCAGTGGTGCTGGAATGACTGATTCCAACTCAGTGATCATGCTCGGACAAGGTACTCTGGGGACTGGCAGCCGGGTACCCAATGACCAGATCACTCGCGCTTACCTCAATAAGGTGAGTCATACTGGCAGCATGGCGTGGTGGATAAGCCCGGAAAACCACAAAGCTATGGCTAAGCTCGCAGACAACCAGAGGTCTCTATCCACTTCCGAGTGGGAGACGGCTCAAGATGGGACGTCGGAAACCGGAGTCGCTGAGCTAGACGGCCTGGAAGGATTACGCACCCATGGCAAACAATCCTCCAAGCTAATCTCCCAACAAACGATCGCCTTGGCCGATGTTGACGAAGACATCGCCCAGGAACATTTTTTTGATCTCACCACCCATAGCCAGGGGCTGATCTCCAACCCACGCACTGGAGGGCTCAAGAAAGACCTCAGCCTCCTTTTTGAACTCAACAACAACGACCTTCCAGAGCGATACCGTTTCATCAACAGTGCTAACAGAGAGCCCTCAATTCGCCCGATGAGCAAAGAACTCACGGGGAAGACCCCCAAGGTCCCGGGACGGCATTTTGCCTCGTGGACAAACATGCGCCACTACTACAGGATGTACAAATCCGCGAGTGACGGCGTATCAACAACTACAGGCGGCAACGGCAACCTGAACTGGAGTGGCGATAAGCCCTTCACCTACATGGCGGCGGATGTAGACTCTGCAACGTGGAACGGGTCGAACAACTACCAACGCACCCCCATATTGGCCAAGCTCACTTTCATTTACAGTCTCCAGAGTGTTGAAATCTCAAGTGGCCCACCAACACGGTATAATTGTTATCTCGTATATACGCCGATTTACACATTCTGGAATCCCTACAACGTGGAACTGCGTATTTCAAACCGCGGACTCTCCACCTTGTCGATGCCATACAAAATACTACCACTGAACTGGTATGGTTACCGTGGCAACGTCCAACAAGGAGGAATCCAACCCGTATGGCAACATCTCAAACAGGATTATGGCTCATTCTTCAACTCCGGAGGAAGCTCTGACGTCGTTTTCAAACCTGGGGAGTTGAAGCTGTTCTCTTACCGAAACAGCGGAACATCAAACAGAAAACAAACCGAATTCTACCCAGGTTTCGACCCCCAGGCGATTGGCGGTGACAAACTGTTACTCTTTAGCAATATCGAGCGATCACAACATCCCGGCATAGCACTTACCTTCGGCAACCCGGCTGGTGCGGGAGGGAATGTCTGGTTCGGCAACACTCCGGGAGGACTGAACAATGCCTTTTCATGGCGGCAGGGCAGCAATGGAAACTGGCTGATTACCTCTTACCAACACGACTGGTTCAGACCGAGCGAATCAAATACCCAGATTATCCCTCAGGGAACATCCAACATCGCCCAGTGGCAATTTAGTGACAGTGAGCCGGTACCTGTTGCCTTCAACCAATTCACTCTCAAGTCATCCTCTGAGTTTGACTATGAAAGTATCAACTGGGCGCGCGATTGGCGTTGCAAGAACTGGATGCAGGCACCGGGACAGTATTTCGGCAGCGCACAGTTCATTTCGAGGGATGAAACCATTGCCAACACCCAGCGCACCGACAACCCTTATGTATTTCACTTCGGCCCAATGAGCGCCGCCGACATGCCCAAGGTCGTTCCCCATATCGGAGAGAACGCCTTCATCGGATCAGGCTCCGCGCCTCGGGAAAAAGTGACAGCCGTCCCATTACTGGAACTACCTTCAGCCCCTCTTTCAAGTCTGGCCGCATTTGCCAATATGAGAATCAGTCCCGGCTGGACGAACACAAACCAATATCCCAAATCAAGTCAAAACTATCTGGGAGCCTGGAACTCCCTCAATAACTTCGTTGCAAAGTCACTGACTTACCAAAGCGGAGTCACTGGCCCAGGCATCGGAAATTCATTTATTCATCCCATGCTGCCCAGAGAGGATGTCTACCGCTTCTATGACAACTCAAAAAGCTACGATGTCCACGGCTGGGCAAGCAACACGACAGAACGGGACAATCAGGTGTATAACGACTACTGGGATCATACTTTCTTGCTCAATGACGCCCTGTGGGATGACTATTTTGTCTCCACTCTGTCCGATGCAAGCCGCCCCACTTCTGGATCAGACCAAGACCTCAGTTTCACTGTCGATCATCTTCTTGATGAGGGGAGTGCCCTCTCCTACCCACGCTACCAACTCCACAAGGGAAACAAGACAAGCGATGAAATCAGGAATGAGCTTCTCGCAAAGGATGGTTACTTGAAGGCTGCACAATATTTCATGGTGAATGGCATGTTCAACGTAAACAGCACTTCTGTGAAGGCCTGGTTCTCCCTCTTCGCCGGCATCCGGGAGCGGCAGCTCGTATATCGATCTGCAACAGGGGAGCTCTCTAAAATAAACATCCCGAGCGACAAGCTCATCGGGATATCCCGCTTCAACACAGCCACCACAGACATGGAAAACGATGATATCGATACCGGAGTCACGCGGGCAGATGCTGCCCTCGCGTGGTCCGGCGTCCGTTTTCTTGATGATAAGCAGCTGGAAAAACTCGCAGAAGAATGTGTTAGACAGGTAAAACTTCGCGGCCCGTTTCTCAACATGTCCGAGTTTATTAACCGCCGTCTCTCTGACGATGACCTCGGCACCATGGGAGCACTGCAGAGTGCGATCGACTACGATGACAAATCCCCGCAAAACGGATCTATCAACTACATGTATAAACAAACAGAAGAGGATATGGTCGAACCTTCTGACTTCAACGGCATTGAATACGCCACACCGGAGGCCGCTGTAGGCTCACGTTTCACAGGCATCCCTGGATACGTCATTCAGTCAGACCTTCTGAAACCGATCAGCAACTCACTTTCCACACGCGACGATACGTTCCGAATCCGGGCTTATGGAGAAGCCAGGAGTCCTAACGGCAAGGTGCTTGCCAGAGCCTGGTGCGAGGCAATTGTGCAACGCATCCCCGAATATGTGGATACATCCAACGCCCCTCACATTCCGGGTCGTCAAATGAATAGCCAAGGTGAAATCTCTGATAACCCGACCTTCACGAACACCAACAAAATGTGGGGACGCCAGTTCAAAATCGTCAACTTACGTTGGCTTAACAAAAACGAAATTTAGTCAATGAATATCAAATTACTCTGGGGAAATCTCGCATACCTCTGCATCGCCTGCTCGATGAATCCAGCCTTCGCCCAACAGCCAGAGAAAGAGAAAAAAGCTGCTCACGCTCGTATTGCCTATGTCATCTACACTGGAGGTGGAAAGTTTTTCAACGACCCCGTCCTCATCCGCTCTGGCAACAAAATCAAAAAAGTGCAGTTATACAAACGCACCGCCAGCCCTCCAGTCAAGTTCCGTGCAGATGGTAAGATATCCTTGGTGAAGGCAAACCCAGACGACGAAGAAACATCCTATACAGTCTACGCCAAAGCCATCGTACCTGAACATATGCGCAAAGTTCTGGTCGTATTGACTCCTCTAAAGAAGGCCAAAGGAGATTTGTTATTTTCGACCAACATAATTGATCTTTCAAAATTCAAAAAAGGGGACTGGATGTTTATCAACCAAACTCCGCGTAAGATTGGTGTACAAATAGGCTCGAAGAAACTCAGGATAAAACCGAAAGCAAGTAGTGTCTACGACGCACGCGCTATCGCAAAACCTACAAACATGCCTATTCGGTATTCCTACTTTCACCCTCAACACCAGAAATGGAAACTCCTCAGCGCGTCCACCTGCGTCATCCGCCCCACCCGTCGTGAAATCTGTGTGTTCAGTTGGAACCCTCAATCAAAACGAATTGATTACCATGGCATCACTTTCAGTGAGAACGGGTGACCCGTCTCAGCCCGCGCCTCAATTTTTTCGCCTGTAGAGTCATTCCAATCCTTATTGTTCTCCAAACAGCTCGGAAACGAGAGAATTAAAAGGAAAGGGATCTCCCAGCTTGACCAAGTGAAAGGGGGAACCATAAGTGGTCAATAACATATAGCTGTCCTTTCAAGAGTAGGACAGGTTTTCCAACCTGTCATCTAACTTTGAGGTTACGCTGCACTGTCCTACAAGCGGACAGTCGGCAGGTTCGAAAACCTGCCCTACTCTGATTTCAAATGCTCCCTCTTCTCCGGTTTCAACTTGGAATATCGACAAGATACCATACGCACCTCCCCCTCTCCCACCGAAGGGGGGAAAGAGGTATTATACCATTCTCCCAGTTAAATTGTCAGAATGGTTTGAGTTTAAGATGATGAGTCAGTCAGCAAGCTGAATGGCAAGGGGCACTGCATCTTTTAGATTTTACCGTTGTTGCGCGTCGGTTGCATAGCCCGCTATGCGCCTTCCTTGCGCCTAGTTAAAATCGAAAACCTTCAGTGCCATTCAGCCAATTTAACAGATCAAATGGTATTAGCCATAGCGCCGGGGGGGAACAACATCCTACCCTGCCTTGCATCCACCTAGGCTAGTCCTCAGGAATAAGCTCGACGGACTTGATATTCATCAAGCCGGCCGGATTGATTTTCCGAGCCTTGATCGCAAGCGTTTTTTTTCCAGCTTTGGCAATGTCAATCTCCCCCACCTTGATCCGTTTGTATGACTTCCAGCCGCCTGTCGACTGAACCCTTAGATCAAGTTTCTGATCTCCCATAGCGATTGATATATCACCTCCCCCTCCGGGAGCTACGGCTTGATCAATGTAGAGTGCATACTTGCCAGACTGATGTGTCACCTTGCCTCCTGCTTGAATCTTTCCAGGGGTGTGGACATTGAAGGCAAAGGCAACGCTGGCCTCCGGTTTCAACCAATATCCAATATTCGAAAAGTCCTTGTGGAACGCCGCTCCCTCGACTTTGATTTCCGGCCCATGCAAGGTGGCTTGCTCAGGGAGCAGAGTGATACTCCGGTCCCCTGCCTGCTGTGGGATGTTCAGGGAAGCATCCACTTCAGGAGCCCCTTCGATTTCCAGAACCACTACCGACGAAATCGCACTCGGCGCTGAGTCAGGCAAATCGATGGTGAGACTTCCCTTATCCAACTTGTGAGCCAGATCGCCCACCCCACCTAACAAACCCACATGCAGCACCTTGTTTTTTAGTCCGCCAAGCATGATTTTCTTGTTCTTGGGCCATTCGAACAGGTGAAAGTAAAGATATGACTTTCCGTCTTTTTGCTTGGCTGTACAACGCCCCGTAAATGGGAGTGTTGCAAAGGGGCTGGCATCCGTTCCGTAAATCGAATCACCGTGGGCCTTGAGCCATTCTCCGGTCTCGCGCAAGACGTTTGCCGACTCTTCCGGAATACGCCCCTCGGCGTCCGGCCCCACATTCAGTAACAGATTCCCCCCTTTGGAAACAATATCCGTCAACAAATGCACCACATCCTCACAGCTCTTCCATTTGGTGTCGTGATGGGAGTAACCAAATGATTCATTCATGGTATGGCAAACCTCAAAAAGGCGGCCCGGAAAACCTGTTGCCGGAACATATTTTTCAGGGGTAAAGAAGTCCCCATAGGGGTTTTGCAAATCGTTCCAAAAACGATTGTTGGTAATGAGTTGTGGCTGTAACTCACGTAGTTCACTGAGCAACGTTTTTGTCTTCCAGGTACTGCCCTGATGACGGGCGGTGGAGTAATCCACCCAAATGATGTCGCTTTTTCCATAGTCGGTATAAAGCTGCTTCATGTGGGAATGCATGTATTTCACATAAATCGAGTGATCTGAATCCTTGACGATTGGCCACTTGCGGCTGTTCATATAGGCATGGGGATGTTGCCAATCAATGATGGAATAATAATATCCTACCTTCAGCCCCTGCCCCCTAACCGAATCCGCATACTCAGCCACCATGTCGCGGCCTTTGGGCGAGATATTGGTGGATCCGGTGATGTCATTTTTTTGTGAATACGGCGCCTTGGCATTGAACAAGGTGTACCCGTCGTGATGCTTGGTCGTCAGCACCGTATATTGCATGCCTGCATCTTTGGCGAGCTCTGCCCACTGCTCTGTGCATCCAGCTGCCGGTTGAAAGAGAGGCTTGGTTAACTTGCCATACTCAGGCTCGGGGACACTTGCCCAATAACGAATCCACTCCGAGTAATGCTGGGGATATTTTTTTCCGGTTTCAGGGTTCGGAGGCCAGTATCCGCCAGCCGGGGCATACAAACCCCAATGAATAAACATCCCAAACTTGGCATCCTTGAACCACTTGGTTCGTTCAGCCTTGGATTCCTGCCAGCCGGACGCTCCAGCATAGGCCGACACCTCTGGATCAGGTGCAGCCATCGATACGGATAAGCAGGATATGACGAGGCAGCTGACATGGGGGAATTTCATGAGAACGGACATAATGCAAAAAAATATGCACACATCCCCCCCGAAGGTCAACGCCCAAGTGATTGTCCCCTTCGGACATCAGACCAACGCGAGCGCATCATCCCACGTATGGGTCACAGCCTCACACAATGCTTTTTCTCATTGATCACCGGCATTTCTTGCCGGGTCACAAAACTGGTCTGGCGATGAATCGAAATAAGCAAGCCCACCGCAAGCAGCGTGAAAATCATATTGGTTCCTCCGTAACTGATAAATGGCAATGGCAATCCGGTATTGGGTAGCACCGCGGTGCATACTCCGATGTTCATCATTGCGGGGACCACAATGATGCTGGTCAAGCCGACAGCCATCAAGCGGCCGAAGATATCTTTGGCATTCATCGCGATCGCGATACCGTAAACTACGATCACCACAAAACAAAACACACTTCCGAGAGTGAACCACAAGCCCAACTCTTCGCCGATTGCCGGAAAAATAAAATCCGTGTGAGCTTCCGGCAGGTAGCCAAGTTTCTCCACGCCGTTGCCCAGCCCAACACCATCGACCCCGCCGTTGGCAAAAGCGTAGATGCCATGCAACTGCTGATATCCATCGCCCAGTCTGTATTTGTCTGATTCCAACTCAAACAAGGCATTTACCCGCCCCATCCGTTCCGGGTTCTTCCACACCACAAAGGCCATGCCCGCCAAGGCGGTAATCCCGGAGACCGCAAGATACGGGATGCGGGCTCCCGCAACAAACATCACTAACACCCCGGATGCAGCCAAAGCAACAGCGGTGCCCATGTCCTTTTCAAAAAAGATCAACAACACTGGAACCCCCAGTAACAAGCAGGGGTAAACAAAGCCTTTAAAAAAGGTTTTACCCTCTGTTTGAAAATGAGCATACCAAGCTGCCAGCCCAAGAATAACAATAATTTTCGCCATTTCTGACGGTTGGAACTGAGGTAAGCCGGGCACCTTAATCCAACGCGATTCCCCTTTGATTTCCTGACCGATTCCCGGAACATAACAAAGCACGAGGAGAACACATACACCGCCAAACAAGTAGGCCCAACCCGGGGCAAACTTGCGGTAGTCCGTGGCCGCCAACCAGACGGCCCCACCAACCCCGAGGATAATCCAAATCGCCTGTTTTTTCACCAAGGCATAGCCGTCCACCTGATCATCCCAAACACTGGTACTGGTCAACATGACCAGGCCCAGTGTCACCAGAGCGATGACAGCCAAACAAAGGAAAACGGCATTTTTTCTACCCATCGGAATAAGGTGTTCGAAATCGTAACTGGTTTGCGCTCTATTGCGGTCTATTGCACCGGAATCTTAATCTCGCGACCTGCAAAAAGTTTGCGTGGGTCGGTGATCCCATTGATTGCGAGTAGATTTTCTCGCGAAACTTTGTAGCGGCTTGCAATTCTCCAAACCGTGTCACCACTCTTGACCGTGTAACGCTTGCCACTATCGACCACGGTAGTTCCGGCACCTGCAGAGGAACCGGCGGGACCGACAACAATCGCGCGAGGGGCCGGATCTTCATCCACCACGACGGCACGTGCGTGCTGGGGTTCCACATGGACAGGAGCTGCGGCTACTTCCGGCGTTTGAGGCATGCGTGCAGGGGGAGCCTGGGCAACACTCACAGGGCGCGGAGACAACTGAGCTGGAAGATCCAGCACCACTCCGGCTCGCAAAGGCCGATTATCATTCAAAGCTCTCAAAGCGGTTTCATCCACATTCTTATTCTGGGCAATGCGTGCATAATTATCACCGGAAACCACGATGTAGCGGCCGGTAGCATAATCAATGGCGGGCTCAGCAGGAGGAGCTACCATCTGCGTAGCAGGCAAACCGGTATGAGCTACCTGGACTCCGGATGTATCTGCCTGCGCCGTCACCGCTGCGGATCCCACGACAGGGCCTCCAGCAACCGTTAGCTTGGCACTCACTTCACCAGCCGCAGGTGGCTGCTCGACAACGGTCTCTTCTGCATCCGTCCCGATAAACGTGCTATGCAAATAGATCAGGGCAATGGCGACGACATGGATCACAAGGATAACAATCAATGCGCGGCCGACACCTCCGTTCGGGATGTCGGATTCAAGGTCAAGGTGAGGATCGGCAACGGCAGTCGTTGCGCGGAGTTTCCGCTTACGGGTGGTGGTCCGGGCATGAAGCTTCCGGAAGCCATTGTTGGCTCGGCGTTTGGTTTGGATGGTTTTTTTCATAACGTATCAGGGTTGGTGCTTAGGGTTGGGGTTATTTGTTTGGCTTGGTTCTGTTGGTTCAGATGGTTTGAAATTATTTCATGGAGGCGACAATGCTTCGGAATGCATCTCCTCGCTCTTCATATCCGTTGAACATATCAAAGGATGAGGTTCCCGGAGAAAAAAGAACGGTATCTCCGTAACCGGATAAAGCGGCAGATCGCTCCACAGCATCTTCTAACGACGAAGCGATACACACGGGAACCTGCTCGTTGACAGGTGCAAAGGTCTCGGCCAGGCATTCCGCAATTTCGCCAAAAACGACAATCGCTTTGGTGGTTTCTTTCAGCCTCGGAATCAAGGAACTGTAATCCAACCCCTTCTGCTTCCCCCCGGCAATTAATACAATCGGCCGTAACTGAGAACGCAGAGCACTATCGAGTGCGTGTAAGTTCGTGGCCTTCGAATCATTGATGTATTCCACCCCGTCCAAGGTGCGGATCAACTCACAGCGGTGCAAGGGAGGAGCAAACCCACGCAAGGACTCAGTGGCATCGCCCACATTCACTCCGAGACATGAGCAAGCGGCAAAGGCAGCCATGGCATTTTCCGCATTGTGCAATCCTCGCAACCTCGTCACCGACAAATCCAAAACCGGATGACCATGGTGACAAATCCATCCATCTTCCAGACGATAGTCGGCAGCGTTTTCTGTCGAAAAGCTATGCTGAGTAGCGGTTTGTTCACCGATCTCTTCACCGGCCCGGACCACAATGTGGTTTTGAGCATCCAGATTTTCGAAGACCCTCAGTTTGGCCTTTTTGTAGGATGCCAGATCGGGGTAGCGATCCATATGGTCAGCTGAGAAGTTAAGCCAGATCACGACATCAGGATGAAAGCGGTCAATCGTCTCAAGCTGAAATGAGCTAACCTCCAGAGCTACCGCGGCCGGCACATGCTCCTGCAATACGACTTCGGCAAAGGGAACGCCGTAATTCCCGCAAGCGACACAGGACAATCCGGCCTGGTCCAAGATTCTCTGGACGAGTTCCGTGGTGGTCGTTTTTCCATTTGTTCCCGTGATTGCCACGATTCGCCCATCGTAAAATCGATACGCCAACTCAATCTCGCCGATCATTTCACCCGCCTGCCGTGCATAGGCTTGGGCAAAGGCACTCTCACCGTCAATGCCCGGGGAAATCACAAGCAAATCACAAGCTGCCGTTGCAGCCGTAGTTTCACTCGCATTCGGCACCGCCTGCACGCCCTCCGGCAAGCCGTCGATTCGTTCCGATGTATCGTGCACTTCTACCGAGGCCCCTTCGCGCAAGGCCAACGCCGCCGCTGCCCGACCACTTCGGCCGGCACCAAGCACAATCACACGTTGATTCAACAGTTTCATACTAGACAATTTTTAATAAGGCGATTCCGACCAGACCACAGAAGATCGAGATCGTCCAAAACCGAACAATCACCTGGGTTTCATGCCAGCCTCGCAATTCAAAATGATGGTGAATGGGAGACATTGCAAAAATCCGTTTCCCTGTCGTTTTAAAGCTGGCTACCTGCAAAATCACAGACAAGGCCTCCATCACAAACACCCATCCAATAATAACTAACAACAACTCCTGCTTCGCGCATATTGCCGCCGTTGCAAGTCCGCCACCAATGGCCAGCGATCCCGTGTCTCCCATGAAGACTTTCGCTGGATGGCAATTATACCATAAAAAACCAAAACCTGCCCCCACCAGGGCAAACAAGAACACTGACAGCTCGGCAACATGACGGTTGAAAGGAATAAACAAATACTCCTGGGCCATGTAGGCATGCCCTGCGAGGTAAGCAATCGCCGCATAGGCCAAAGCCACCGTGATCGTACAACCCGTGGCCAGACCGTCCAAACCGTCGGTCAGATTCACCGCATTCGAACAGCCGACGATGATGATGGCAAAGAAGGGGATACACAACCAACCGATGTCAATCAACGGCCACTTGAACAATGGAAACGTCAGGGTGCTCACCGACATCTCTTCGCCCATGAAGGTGTAGCCAACGGATTGGGTTTTAAAATACAAAAACGAAGCCGCAATACCACCAACAAGAAATTGCCAGAACAGCTTGGTTTTACCACTGACCCCGTCGGAACTTTTCAGCTTCACCTTGGTGTAGTCATCGACAAAACCAAGCAGCCCCAGAGCCAGCATCACACAGGTTGTTACAACCACAAAGGGGTTGAGCAAACGACCACAAATCAAAACGGCAATGAGGACCGAACCGAGAATCATGACCCCGCCCATGGTCGGAGTCCCCGCCTTTCCTCCGTGCAGTTCGTTCAGTTTATGAACCTCATCCGCTGAACGGATAGGTTGGCCAACTTTCAGGGAAATCAATTTACGAATCACCCAGGGACCGAAAAAGACCGATAGGTTAAAGGTAATCAAGCTCGCCAGTCCCGCACGCACCGTAATGTACTGAAGCAAGTTCAAGACACGCAAATGATGGGCCCATTCGGCCCCGCTCAATTTGGCATCACGCCAAAATTCATAGATCCAATATAACATTAGCTTGCTTGAGGTATTGATTGTTCCTGAGGAAACGCCTGATGCATCACCTGCTCCATACCGGCCATCCTACTTCCCTTGAACAGGACGCAGTCACCAGACTGAGTGTATTCCTTTAACCACTGTGCGGCATCATCCCGCTCATCAAAATGTTGGCTTGTTTGGCTGACTTCCTTGGCTCCCAGATTGATTTGCATCGCGGCCTTACCGACACTCACAACTTGCAGTCCTTTTTCTGCTGCGAGTTCTCCCACCCGACGATGTTCGCGATCCGCGTGCACACCCAACTCTGCCATCATTCCCAGAACGACGATCCGACGTGATTTTTCATCCACAGGAAGCTCGGACAACGTTTCAATCGCAGCGATCACCGAGTCTGGATTCGCATTATACGTATCGTCGATCACACTGACCCCGGCACTTTCATAGCGACGCAAACGGCCACTGGTCAATACACAGGCATTCAATCCTCGGGCAATCGTTTCAGCGGACATCCCGAGAGCGTGACCTGCCGCAGCAGCGAGCAGCGCATTGTTCACCATATGCTTTCCACACACTCCGATTTCTACGGGGACACTGTCTTCCCCATCAATGCTCAGATCAAAGGCCGATCCACTATCTGTTAACCTTAACTTTTCAGCCCTCACCGCGCCCCGGCAGTTTCCAGCCACGATCACCTTGGAGTGGGTGCGTTCGATCAGGTAATCCACATAATCGCAGCTTGCCGTGACAATCAAGGTTCCTTGATCTGGCAAGGCCCTGGCCAAAGCACTTTTCTCTTCGGCGATTCCCTGTCGTGATCCAAGAAATTCAATATGCGCCGTCCCGATATTGGTAATAATTCCAAACTCGGGTGCACAAATCTCACAAAGGGGAGCAATTTCCCCGGAATGATTCATGCCCATCTCCCACACACAAACTTGATCAGCTTCATCCGCCGATAAAACGCTGAGAGGTAATCCAATATGGTTGTTCAGGTTTCCCTTCGTGGCATTCACCCGAAACTGCTGGGAGAGAACCGAGGCCGTAAAGTCTTTCACGCTGGTTTTTCCATTCGACCCCGTGATCCCGACAACCCGAATATCCAACTGGCGACGATACCAATAGGCCAAGCGTTGCAGCCCATTCAAGGTGTCCCCAACCACGATGCATGGTAACGCAGCGCTGTCCCACCCCTCCGGTAGATGATCCACCAGCAGGCATGCCGCCCCGGCATCTACCGCCGCCTGTAAAAAAGCATGCCCGTCAAAATTATCACCCCGCAAGGCAATGAATAACGCCCCTTGGGTGAGGTGCCTTGAATCGGTCGAAACTTCATGAACCATGACACCGGTATCTTCACCCACAAGCTCTCCGCCTGTGGCTGATCTGATTTCTTCAATAGTCAATGGTTTCATGGGGTCTCTCCTGCTTCGGGGTTATACTTAATTCATGGTTTAAACCGATTTGGTTTTCAACGCCTGATAGGCTGCTCGGCGATCATCAAAATCAATCCGTTTACCGTCAATTTCCTGATAGGTTTCGTGTCCTTTGCCAGCGATGAGAATAATGTCGCCTTCCTCAGAGACATTCACAGCAACACGGATCGCCAAACTGCGGTCGGGAATGACCTGGTAACGTTTCCCTTCCATGCCAACCTCAATATGACGGATGATCTCACGGGGGTCTTCCGAGCGTGGGTTGTCCGAGGTCACCACACAGAGGTCACTGGCTTCAGCCGCAGCTTTACCCATCAACTTACGTTTGCTCTGATCACGGTCACCGCCACATCCGAATACAGTGATCAGACGCTTCGGCTGAAGTTCTCTCAACGCTGCACAGGCATGCTCAAGTGCGTCCGGTGTGTGTGCATAATCCACAAAAACCGTCGCGCCATCGCGTGATCCAACATTTTCCATTCGTCCCGGCACCTGTGGTGCGTCGGCCAACGCCCGCACCGCGCTTCGAGCTTTAATCCCGCAAGCAATGGATGCCGCCAAAGCCGCACCACAATTATAAACATTGAAGCGACCGATGTAAGGGGTGCGAACCAAATACTCCCTGTCTTTGTATGTTACTTGAAATTCGGTTCCGCGCACCGTCTGAACTTCTCTCCCCAACCTTAAATCCGCATGCACACCGTGACCGTAACTCAGGATATGCAGACGTCCTTTAAACTCTTCGATCAAGCGCTGACCATAAGGGTCATCGATGTTAATCACGGCGGTGGTTTTCTTTTCACCGACTTGAGATTCCATCAAATCAAACAAGCGACGTTTGGCTTCGTAATAAGCCTCCATGGTGCCATGGTAATCAAGGTGGTCTTGGGTGAAGTTAGAAAAAACGGCAACATCAAACTGGGTACCATCCACCCGCTTCTGCTCAAGGGCATGGGAAGAAACTTCCATCGCCACTCCCCGACAGGCATTGTCATGCATCGTCTGGAATTCGGCCTGAAGTTCGAGAGCCCCGGGAGTCGTGTGTGTGGCTGGGCGAACGGCCTCACCATCATCCACTTGCACGGTTCCTAACAAACCAGCACGAGTCCACACTTTTTGCATGATGGAATGCACCAAAAACGCGGTGGTGGTTTTACCATTCGTTCCGGTGATCCCGACAATATTCATCTTGGCCGAGGGGTCCTCATAATAGGCGCAGGCCATGGCGGCAACCGCAGCTCGAGCATCCGGCACATGTGCCCAGCAAACGCGATCCGTCACGCCGGGCTCGGGAGCCACCTCCGAAACGATTGCAGCAGCGCCACGTTCGATGGCGTCGGCGACAAACTTCTGGCCATCCAGCTCACTCCCGCGCACAGCCACAAAGACGCCTCCGGGCTCGATCTGACGTGAATCGGCGAAGACTCCGGTGATTTCCTGATCCTGAGGACCGTCGATGGTCGCCTTGGGCAAAGATTGAATAAGTTGACGTAATTGCATGTTCTTAGTGATGGGTTTGAGCCAGAGGCTCGGTGGTTTCCTTGGGTTCAATCGGCTCGGTGGGCTTCAGCCCCATACGATTGGCCACCCGCTTGGCCACCTTCGCGAAGATGGGTGCGGCAATGGTTCCCCCGTAGCGCTTTACTTCGGTCGTCTGAGGATCGTCAACTACAACCACACAGACAAAGGCAGGTTTTTCAGCGGGCATCATGCCGGCAAAAGAAACCGTGTAGCGACCGTCCAAATACCCTCCATTTTTAAAATCCAGTTTCTTGGAGGTTCCCGTCTTACCTGCCACTTGATATCCTTCCACTTTGGCCCGCTTTGCGGTTCCTTTGATATCCACCACCGTGGCCAATGCCTTGAGCATCTGCATCGCGGTCCGTTCCTTGAGCACTCGACGGACGGGCTCCGGCTTATAGTTCATGACAACCGTACCGTCATTGGCCATGATCGACTTCACCAAGAGAGGCCGCATCAACCTTCCCCCGTTGGCAATGGCCGAATACGCACATGCCACCTGAAGAGGTGTCACACTCACGGCGTAACCATAGGAAACCCTAGAAAAATCGGTCGGATTGCCAGTATTCCTAACTACTCCGGCACTCTCTCCGGCCATCGCAATGTTGGTCTTTTTCCCAAAACCAAAGGCACTGACGTAGTCGTAATAATTTTTGCGACCCAGCAATAAAGCCAGCTTGTAAGCCCCAGGGTTACTAGATTTTGCCAGAACCTGTTCAACCGTCAAATTGCCATACGGGTGATGGTCCGGAACTCTGACCGAGCCATTGCGGTAAAGCCCGTAGTGGCAAAAAATCTCAGTTTGCGGAGACACCAATCCTTTATCGAGAGCCCCGGCAGCAGCAATCACCTTGAAGGTCGACCCCGGCTCGTAAATCGCCTGAGTGGCAAAATCGAAACCATTTTTTACCACGTCTTCACGGGTGTTCAGGTTGTAGCTCGGATAACTGGCCATCGCCAATACCTCTCCGGTGTGGGGATTCATCAGGACGATGCTCCCTTTTTCGGCATAAAACTCACGCAGCCCGGCCTCAAGCTCCTCTTCGAGGATCGCCTGCAGCCCCATATCCAAGGTCAGCTGAATGTTCAGACCGTGCCTAGGCGGACTGATTTCCTGCGGTTTGGCCACGGCCAGAAGATCAAATTTATCCCGGTGGTTTTTGACGTAGCCATCGTGCCCGGCCATGTAACGGTTCATCCGGCTCTCGATCCCCGCTTTACCCTCCGATTGGTGGTCCGTGTATCCAATAATGTGAGACGCCATCTCCGGCATCACATACCAACGTTTTTGGGACTCCTCATAGTGAAAGGCATGCACAATGCTGTGTTCGCGACCCAACTGCTTCAACTTGTATGCCTCGTCTTCGGAGAGATCTTTTTTGATCACAACATATTTCTTCTTTTCCTGATCGAGCTGCATACACAAACGTAACTCCTCTCGCGTCATCCCCAAGGGACGGGCAAAGGTGCTAATCACATGTTCGATATGCTGCTGCACTATGTCCTCGGCAGGCATCTCGTCCTTCAATCGGGATGCGCGGCTACGAATATTGCGGTCACGGGCTCGAGCATCCCACTCATTCCACTCATCGGATCCACGCAATTCGAGGTTCGCCAACGACAGCGAGGCCGGACCGGTATCCATCAACAATTTTTTATCCAAGGCCATCAAGGCCCGAGGGATATTACGCGCAATCAACTGGTTGTTGGTATCGACAATACAGCCGCGGTTCGCCCGCAAAATCTCCTTCCGAATCGACACCCGATCCGACATTTTGGCATAGTCGTCCGCCTTGATAACCTGTAAGTAAATCAAACGTGCCGATAACGCACTCAGCCCGACCACGAAGGTCAGGCAGAGAAACAGGCAACGGCGGCGGAAAGACTTGAGGTTCATCAGGGGCTATTTTGAACAAAGGGGGAATCGGCATTCGCTGAGGCTGCAATCGCTCCGGACCTCACATCAGTGGTTTCATTGGGCACATTTTCAATGACCTGGGCAGGCAACAGCACCAGCTGCGAATTGGATTTTTCCAAATCGTCACGCAACTGATAAATGTTCAGCTTTTTATCAATCTTCACCTGCAGACTATTGATCACATCTTCGTGATCCTGGATTCGCCGCTGGGTCCGGTCCATTTCACGGCCCACTTCCACCTGGCTATTTTTCAACCAGGCATGCAGAAATCCGGCCGATAGCACAATGGCAACGGAAAAGCAAAGAATGGTCATTTCCAAAAAGTTAAATCCTTTGGTCGTATTCTTATGTTTGTTCATACTGCAATCCTTTCGTTTTTTTCTGCAGCCCGAAGTTTGGCACTCCGAGCCCTGGGGTTGAGCTCTAGCTCCTGACCGGTCGCAATGACCGGCTTGCGGGTGAGCAATTGAAATTGGTAATCCGGGTTCGGCCGGGGGGCCGGCCACTCCTTGCGATCGATCTCCGGCGTGGAAACGTGTTTCATAAACCGCTTCACAATCCGGTCTTCCAAACTGTGAAAGGTAATAACGACCAAGCGACCACCGGGGCGCAGTAGTTTCACTGCATTTTCGAGAAAACGTTCGAGAACGCCCAACTCATCGTTGACCGCAATGCGCAATGCTTGAAACACACGCGTAGCCGGGTGGCTCTTACCACCGCGGGGAATGAACGACGAAATAAACTCCGCCAAGTCCGTTGTGCTTACGAATGCTTGCTTGGCCCGCCGTTCGACGATGCGCCGGGCGATTCTGCCTGCAGCCCGTTCCTCGCCATAATTACGGAAAATCTGTTTCAGCTCCTGCTCGGAAGATTCGTTAACCAAATCAGCGGCTGTCTGGCTCTGACTCCGGTCCATGCGCATGTCGAGTGGCCCTTCCTTGGCAAAGGAAAACCCACGCTCGGCTTCGTCCAACTGCCAGGAAGAAACACCAATATCAACCAGAATGCCGTCAACTTTCGACTCTCCGTGCTGCTCGAGCAACTCCGGCATCTCGGAAAAATTTCCACGCAAGGCGAGGAAGCGCTCACCAAACCCCTGCAACCGCTCTCCTGCATAGGTCAGAGCCTGATCATCCTGATCAACCCCGATCACCTGAGCTCCGGCCTGCAACATGGCTTCGGTGTGTCCTCCACCACCAAGGGTACCGTCGACCAATAACTTCCCTTTGCCCGGGGCCATAAAGTGCATCACTTCGGACAAGAGCACCGGAACATGATAGCCCGCTGCACCTTCGGATCCATCTGCAGTCACAGCAACACCTTCCCTAGTCTCCGAGTTCTCTGAAAAAAAACAAGCAGCAGCGCCGGGACGGGACTCCCTCCAAGTCATCCCGACTCCGGCGGCTACTGGTCTTTGGTCATTAAACAACATGAACTCATAAGGGTGAACTACTTGTTCGTATCAGCGTGTTGGCAAAAGTGTGTACTCCCGTGCACCGACATGAATGCCGTGCGGGAATGAAGCTCCCTCCAAGTCGCTTCATCCCCTGCACAGGCGTCCATCCACTGCCTGGGCAGCGGTGTTGTCAGTTCTGTATCAGCGTGTTTCACAGGAAAAATCATTGGCTTCTTAGAAAATACCAAGCTTCTCATTCAAGGCTGCCATACGCTCGGTAGAGACAGCCGTGAGTTGCTTGTGATTTTCCAAACTTAAAATTTCGAAATAATTCCCACGTCCACACAGGGCAATCTCTTCACCTGTGTTTACTTCCGGATGCTCCAGCAGAGCCTTGGGAATCGACAGCTTTCCTTGTTCATTGATCTGCGTCTTGGTGCAACGCTCAAACAACATGCCGATCATCAGACGTCGCTCAGCGGCACTCATGTCCTCGTCCGTGTTGATGTCATGCTGCATCTTCTCGAACTCAGCGACCGTCAACACCTTCAAACAAGGAAGCTTCTCATTATGGGAAACCAGCAAACGTAAAACACCTCCACCGATTTCCATGCGCCAATCACTAGGAATGGATACGCGACATTTCGCGTCCATTTTGTGGGCATAATACCCTCCTAGACCATGACTTTGAGTGCTCATCAATACACATAGAAAGCTGTTACGGACACTCTAATACACAACGGTACACTTTGAGTCAATAAGGAATCGCTGCTTTTTTAAAAAGTTTTCCCAGTAATTTATCCCTCTCAGCAGCATTTCCCCACGCAAGCCTGAGATCAATCTGCTTGATTTACTATTGTGAAACCACATGATGGCATGCCCTGCTATGCGTCCCCTATTTCAACACCTCGCAACCACCCTAGCGCTTTTCATCCTCCCCCTCTCAGCCGAAGAAGTAGAGCTAAAAACCAAGACGGGAACCTTAAAAGGAAGCCTGGAAAGCAGCAAAGACATGCAGGTCGCGGTTTTTATTCACCCCGGCTCGGGCCCCACCGATCGCAATGGCAACTCCGCCAGCCTTCCCGGCAAAAACAACAGCCTGAAGCAATTGGCCGAGGGTTTGAAAGCCAAAGGTATCCCTTCGTTGCGTATCGATAAACGAGGCATCGGAGCCAGCGCCTCCGCAGGCCCCCAGGAGGAAAAGTTACGATTCGAACAATACATCTCCGATACCAAGGCCTGGGTCAGCTTCCTCAAACAACAAGGCTATCAGAAAATCATTCTGCTTGGCCACAGCGAGGGTGCCCTGATCACCTTGATCGCCGCCCAGGAAAGCCAGGTCGACGGCTATATCTCACTCTGTGGCACCGCCAAGTCAGCCGATCAAATCCTGCTCGAACAGCTTCGCCCCAAACTCAAGCAACACCCTGCGCTCCTAGCCGAAACAGAAAGCATCGTCAAAACCCTGAAATCAGGAAAAACCACGACGACGACCTCGCCAGCGCTGGCTCCCATTTTCCGCGCAAGCGTGCAACCCTACCTTGTTTCATGGATGAAATACGACCCCTGTCAGGAAATCGCCAAACTCAAAATCCCTTGCCTCATTGTTCACGGCAACACTGACATTCAGATCCCGGTTGAGGATGCCACCCGCCTGCACCAACACGCTCCAAAGTCAGAACTCCGGGTCATCGAGGGGATGAACCACGTGCTGAAGCCAGTCAAAGGAACGCTGCAGCAGCAGCTGCCAAGCTACTCGGACCCCAAACTCCAAATCCCGGAAAAACTCGTACAAACCATCACCACGTTCATCCTGAATACCCCGTAATTGGAGGCTTTTCACGCTTGCTCCCAAGTTATTCACATTGGCCGAATGCCTAGAAAAACGTTTGTTTTCCTCAACCTGTCTTATAGGTAAAACAGGTCACCTCTTTTCCCTCCATTCTTCAAATCTTGAATGTGAATAACTTGGGAATAAATAACCAAGAATTGGGAAGAAAGCTCGAATCTCCTTGTAATTAAAGGGCTTCCACGAAAACCAAGCAAATAAAAGCGCGGTGCACAACCCGCCAGCTTCGGCCTTCAACCCACCTGCCATTTCTGATAGAAAAACTCCATACACCGCATCATTCGGGCATTACGGTGACGACTCCGCCACATCAAGAAGAAAGAACCATAAAGTTTCTACAACTTCTCCCCAAGTTATTCACATTGGACAATTCAAGAATCCTTTTTCTTTTCCTTCCACTCTTTGACCCCCTCGGTCAGGGCGGTCAAAAAGAGCAAAACGGCAGCAATGCTGATACAGCTGTCAGCGACATTGAAGGCTGGCCAGCGGTAGTTCACGACCGGCAGGAAAAAATCCAGGAAATCAACGACGTACCCCTGCCCTAGCCGTTCCCAGAATCCCGCATCCTTGTATCCCTCGAGCCAGAACCCCTGCAGCAAACGATCTGTAAGATTGCCGACAATTCCGGCCATCAACAAGGGAGCCGACCACTTGGACGGCCCGGTGAAGGCGCCTTTTTTCCAGAAATAAAGAATCACGAAAATCGCGACGATCAAAACGAGTAAAAAGACGACAGGAGCCCAGGTCGTGCCATTACCAATCCCAAAGGCAACCCCTTGGTTATGGCGACGAACCAGATTGAAAAAGCCTTCAATGACCGGCCGAGTATCCTCATACCCGTAGAGTTTTCCATCGATTTGAACCACGCTTGGCTCTTTAAAATTGAGGACAATCCACCATTTGGTGATTTGATCCAGAATATAAAGCGGCAAGGTCACGACTAAAAGTAGCCGGATCATTGTCGCGTTGCCGAGAGCCGTGGTCATGGAGCCAATGGGATTAAACAACCTCGCTGCACCGCTGACAAACCTCTGTCACCAGAGGTTCGTATCGACGGCAACGCGGGCACATGGCATGTCCGGTCGCCTTCGCCGTAGCTGAAACCTCTTCACCCTCAACCACATTGAGGTCGGCAAGAATAAAGAATTCAGTGACAAATTCGCGATCAGCCAACAGGTCGGAACATGGATGGCCCGCAGGCAGAGTCAAAGTAACCTCGGCCTCATTGTTCTTATTAAAGAGCTTGGCCTGCACCTCTTTTTCAATGGCGGTCTGAATCACAGCACGGATCTCAAGCAGACTTCCCACTTGGGCAATGGCCTCACCAGGAGTAAAGGCCTCATCCACAATCGGGAAATCCTGCTCATGCACAGAGCCCTCATGACCCGCATGCTCCCAGGCTTCATCCGCAGTAAAGACCAGAATCGGAGCAACCAAACGGCAAATGGCGTCAAACACGCGGAACATCACTGTCTGTGCGGCCAAGCGGCGCACCGAATCCGGGGCATCACAGTACATCCGGTCCTTGGTGATATCAATGTAGAGCGCACTCAACTCGTGGGTGCAGAAATGGTTGATTTGGTTAAATACCTTACGGAATTGATAATGCTCATAGGCGTCGCGGCACTCGGCAATCACCTCGTTCAAGCGCTCGAGCACCCAGCGGTCAAGCAGCGTCATATCCTGCTTCGCCACCGACTGACTAGCGGGGTCAAAACCATGGATATTACCGAGTAAAATCCGGAGCGTGTTCCGGAGTCGGCGGTATGGGTCCGTGACCTGTTTGAACAGCTTGTCAGAAAACGGAACCTCTGTTTGCCAGTCGACAGACGCGGCCCACAGACGTACGATATCCGATCCAAACTGATCGTAGTAATGCTTGGCATTGATCGGCTTACTGCCGGATTTTGAAATTTTCTTACCCGAAGTATCGACGACGAACCCGTGAGTCATCACTGCTTTATATGGTGCCTTACCTCGTGCTGCCACGCTCAGCATCAGAGAGCTCTGGAACCAGCCACGGTGCTGGTCGGTTGCCTCAATGATCAAATCCGCGGGAGCCGACAGTTCCGGATGGCGGTCGAGCACCGCAACATGGCTCGAGCCGGAATCGATCCAGACATCGAGGGTATCACGGCACTTGCGACATCCTTCCGGCAGACCGAGTCGCTTGGCCAGTTCGGCATCGTCGAGCTCGAACCAGATATTGGTGCCCTCGGTTTCCACCAAGTCGGCCACCTTGCCAATCAATGCGGGGTCGATGATCGCCTCTCCATCGGCAGAGAAAAACACAGGAAGAGGAACCCCCCAGGTGCGCTGACGGCTGATGCACCAATCCGGGCGAGCCTCGACGGTTCCGTAAATTCGATTGCGGCCCCACTTGGGAAGCCAGTTCACTTGATCGATCTCTTCAAGCGCCTTGCCTCGAATGTCTTTGAGCGAAATAAAGAACTGCTCAACAGCCCGGAAAATGATCGGCGTTTTGGAACGCCAGCAATGTGGATACTGGTGGGCGTAGAGTTCTTGTCCAAGCAGGTTCCCCCCTTCGGCCAACATCTCGGTGATCCGCTTGTTGGTCTTAAACACATGCTGACCAACGAGCTCCTCGAGCCCGCATTCGTCGGTAAACTTTCCGTCATCATCCACAGGCGACAACAGACCGAGGTCATTCTGCTGGCCGGCGACGTAGTCATCCGCACCATGTCCGGGGGCAATATGCACCGCCCCGGTTCCGGTGTCCGTAGTGACAAAATTGGCCAAAATCAACTTGGACGTTCTTGGCAGAAATGGATGCTGGGCATGCAAGCCCTCGAGCACACCTCCTTTGAATTCGCTGCTGGCAGCCTTCAAAACAAAACCCGTCTTCTCAGCAAAATCACTCAGCAAGTCCTTGGCTAAAACCAACTTAACGGTCCGGCCATCCTCGTGGCCAAACTCTCCACAGACATAATCAAAGCGTTCGTGCACAGCAATACCGAGGTTGGCAGGCAAGGTCCATGGCGTTGTGGTCCAGATCACCATCGAGGCATCGCTCAAATCGCCCTCGGCATCGGCCAGAGGAAAACGAACATAAGCGGCCATGCTCTTTTTATCCATGTATTCCACTTCGGCCTCGGCCAGAGCCGTACCGGCACCGTAACTCCAGAGCACCGGCTTGCGACTTTGGTAAACGGCGTCCATTTCAACAAGCTTACCAAAAGTCCGGATAATGTCGGATTCGTATCCGGGGTCAAGCGTCAGATATGGGTTCTCCCAATCACCAAACACACCGAGACGACGAAAACTTTCGCGCTGAATATCAATAAACCCTTTGGCAAATTCGGTACACCGACGGCGGACCTCGGCAGGCTCCTCATCCCGGGCATCCTGCATCACCTTGTATTCAATCGGCAATCCGTGACAATCCCAACCGGGAACATAGGGTGTTTCATACCCGGCCATGGTCTTGGATTTTAAAACCAAGTCCTTGAGCACCTTATTCAAGGCGGTTCCCATGTGAACGTCACCATTCGCAAAAGGCGGGCCGTCATGCAAAATAAACCGCGGAGCGCCCTGATCTTTCCGGCGCTTTTGAATGCGCTGGTACAAGTCCTGGTCAGCCCAGGACTGGAGACGCTTGGGTTCATTTTCTACCAGATTCCCCCGCATCGGAAAACTGGTTTCCGGCAGGCTCAGGGTGTCTTTGTAATTCGGCTTGGTTTGATCCGCACTCATGGCTAAGGGCGCGGACGCTAGCCACTGGTGCCCAAAGGGTCAACAGCGGACTTGAGCAATCTTGCCATCGCTGATTCACCTCAAACCCGCTACTCGGCAGTCACTCCAGGAGGCAGCCAATCTTTGGGCATGGGCTGGACCGTCGGCTCTTTCGGGGCATCCCCCTCTTTCCCCTCCTTATCCTTGGACGAGGTGGATGCAGCACTCGCCGTCAACGAGCCCGCATACTTATCAATTTTTTGCTGCATGATTTTCTCGGGGTAGGCACCAGCAAACTGATCCACCAACATCCCGCCACTATAGAGTCTGAACGCAGGCACCCCTCTGACATTTTCTTTCGCCGCCCAGGTCCTGTGCTTGTTGGCATCGACCTTCACGATCCGAACCTTCTCGACATTCTTATCAGCCAAACGCTCCAACACGGGAGCGATCTTACGACAAGGTGGTCATGTATCGGTATAAAACTCAACAATCACCAGACGCCGCTCACTCATAATGATGCGTTTCCCCTCCTTCTCATCAACGGCCACCACCTCCTTGACCAAAGCATCACCAGCACCTTCTGATGAATCATCCTGCATCTCTTTAAGCTTGTTGGATGCCGATTCGAGCATCTCCTTGGCCTTCTGACAGGAAACCATTCCTCCTCCTGCAAGGAACACCACCACCAAACTCCCAATCGACTTTCTCGCCAAGGCCCAAGACATGAGAACGACTATGTCTGGAATCAGCAACGCATCAAGACGATAACTCCAACATTTCGCCTGTATCTTTTCAAAAAAAGCATTAGCATCCGTGCCGTGAACGTCGGAATCATTGCCAACCCCCACAAAAAGGGAGCCCGCACCACCCTCATCAACCTGTGTGAAGCACTCGAGAAAAAAAAGATCACCTGGTCACTCGAAACCGAAACCGCCGATATCATCGGTTCGCCGGATGGGGTAGACGCCCGCACCTTCGGAGACAGCTGTGATGTCGTTGCCGTGCTCGGAGGTGACGGCACCATGCTCAACGCCTCAAGTAAAATAGGATCCGTCGATATCCCGGTCGCCGGTATCAATATCGGCACCTTGGGGTTCCTGACAACCTGCACCGACACCGAGCTTGACCTCTTTGCCGATGCTGTGGCCAGCGGCAACTACCAACTGATCAAACGGCTCCAACTCCGGGCCACCATTACCTCGAACGATGGTTCACGCCAATACTTCAGAGCTCTCAACGAGATCACCCTCACCCGGGGGCATACCGGACGTCTGGTCTCCCTCGACGCCTGGGTGGATGGAGAACTCCTGAACCACTACCGGGCAGACGGCCTGATTGTATCGACAGCCACAGGATCCACCGCCTACTCGCTCTCGGCCGGGGGCCCACTGATTGCGCCCAAAGCAGACGTCTATGTCATCACCCCGATTTGCCCGCACAGCCTGAGTAACCGCTCTCTGGTTGTCTCCGACAGCTCGGTGGTCGAGCTTGCCCCGGCATCCGACTCCAGTTGCCCGATGCTCTTTACTGTCGACGGAAGGGATGTGGTTGACATCAAACAAGGCAGTCGAATCACCGTCGAACAAGCTGGCCACGCTCTACCTCTGCTGAGGATTGCCGACCGCACCTTTTTCAGCACCCTACGCCAAAAACTAGGCTGGGGGTAAACACAGGGTTTGAATACCCAAGCCTACGGCACCCCAACATTGATTTCTTGCGCAGCGGACAAGCCATTCGCTGCATATTTTTCTCTTTGTGATTGCAGCGGAGGCCATCCTTCGCTCCTATCGCAACATATGAGATACGAACCTGCCGATTCCCAACTTTTCGTCCGCAACCGCAGCCGACTCAACAAGCTTCTGAAGTCCAACAGCATCGCCATCCTTCACTCAAACGATGTCATGCCAACCAATGCCGATGGAACCATGGCATTGAAACAAAATACCGACATCTATTACCTCAGTGGCATTGACCAGGAGGAGAGCATCCTCTTAATCTACCCGGATGCCCGCGAAGAAAAAGATCGCGAAATCCTCTTTGTGCGAGAGACCAATGAACACATCGCCATTTGGGAGGGAGCCAAACTCACCAAGGAAAAGGCAAGCCATCTCTCAGGCATCCAAAACGTCCAGTGGACCAACCAATTCGAGAACACATTGCACCGCCTGATTCAACAGGCCGAGCATGTCTATCTCAACACCAATGAGCACCTCCGTGCTGCCAGCTCGGTCGAAACCCGGGACGCCCGCTTCATCAAAAAGTGCCAAAACGAATACCCGCTGCACAACTACGAGCGCCTCGCCCCTCTGATGCACCGACTCCGAATCATCAAAGACGCAGAAGAAATCAAAAAACTCCAGGAGGCTTGCAATATCACTGAGGCAGGGTTCCGGCGCATCCTTTCTTTCGTCAAACCCGGTGTCGGGGAATGGGAAATCGAAGCCGAATACGCCCATGAATTCCTACGCAGCAAGTCGATGGGCTTCTCTTATCTCCCAATCATCGCCAGCGGCAAAAATGCCTGCGTCCTCCACTATCTCGACAATAACCAACTTTGCCAGGACGGCGACCTCCTGCTGATGGATGTCGGCGCAGAATACGCAAACTGGAATGCCGACATGACCCGAACCATCCCGGTGAACGGAAAATTCACTCCCCGCCAACGCGAAGTCTACGATGCCGTCCTCAGAGTCATGCGCCGCGCCAATGGCATTCTCCGCCCCGGCATCCTGCCATCCGAATACCAAAAACGGGTGATGGAATTTGTCGAAGAAGAACTCATCAACCTCGGCCTCATTACGGCTGACGAAGCCGCCAAACAACCCGCGGACAAACCGCTGGTGCGCAAATACTTCATGCACGGAACCTCCCACCACCTCGGCTTGGATGTGCACGATGTCTGCCCACCCAACGAACCCGTCGCCGAAGGCATGGTCTTCACCATCGAACCGGGCATCTACATTCCAGATGAAAACCTCGGCATCCGACTCGAAAACGATGTGGTCATCGGCAAAGATGACAATTTCGACCTGATGGCCAACATCCCACTCGAAGCCGATGATATCGAAGCCCTGATGGCAAAGAGCTAAATCTCCATCACCACCCTTCGGGCCGTCCCATCCCACCCTTCGGGCCGTGGCTCACGGCCCGGCGTTATACCATCCTCCCAGTTAAATTAGCAGAATGGTTTGAGTTTAAGATGATGAGTCAGTCAGCAAGCTGAATGGCAAGGGGGCACTGAATCTTTTAGATTTTACCGTTGTTGCGCGTCGGTTGCATAGCCCGCTATGCGCCTTCCTTGCGCCTAGTTAAAATCGAAAACCTTCAGTGCCATTCAGCCAATTTAACTGATCAAATGGTATTATCCAACACATCCAGACACTGCTTACGCCCACGCGGCATAGCCCCAAAAGCCCGCTCCAATGACATCAGCGGGCTCATCTTTTGATGCTGCACCCCCAGCATCCTGGCCAGTTCACGCTCATAATGCAGGAGTCCCCGCATGTCTGCGCCCTCGTCCCTAAGGTAATCCAACGCCCGCTGCAACAAATCATAAAGCTCTGGAACCGGAAGCCCGGGTTCCACGACCGTTGCCAACACATCGACAAAATAAGAGGCCGTGACCATGTCCCGGTAGCGGTGCCTCAAGGGCTCACGAAAATCTGAAACCACAAGCTCGCGCAAGGTGTGCAGTTCACTCTTCCGGCTCTTGACCCAACTCATTTCAGCCTGAAAAAACAAATCTAGTTTTCCCGCAAAGGGGCTTTTGGCACGGCGTCCGCCCTTGGCCACGGTTTTGAGTAAGCCCTCTTCCTGGGTACACCAGTGCACGATCAGACTGGTCTCCGTCAGTTTGGTCAGACGTATGATAATCCCCTGGGACTTTTCCATGGCGAAGCAAAACTAGTCACAATCCACAAGCCGTGTGAAGTCTTCTCTCGAATCCACAGAAAGTATAAACCCTCAGCTCGAAGCTTCCTCACTATTCGGGAATAACGACTTCCCTTTTCATCAATTCCCGCTATCACTCGGCGCGTATGAGTGAACACAATATCGCTGACCTCCTGGCGCTGGACACCGGGGCTCTGAAGAGCCGCCTGTCCGAACTCAGGAGGTACCTTTGACGTCCCAAACCTGGAACAACAGCTCACCGAGCTCGACCACGCCATGGCTGACCCGGAATTCTGGAACGATCAGGAAAACGCCCAGCGCACGGTCAGTCAATCCAATCTGATCAAAGGCAAACTCAACCCCTTTCTCGAACTGGAACAGCGGGCAGCGAACCTCGACGAAGTCATCGAACTCGCCAAAGAAGCCGACGATCTGGATTTCGCCAAAGAAGCCAATGACGACTACAAGGACATCATCTCTGAACTCGATAAGTTCGAGCTGATCACCCTGCTCGACAAACCCACCGACGTCACCAATGCCTACCTCACGATTCAGGCCGGAGCTGGAGGCACCGAGGCCTGCGATTGGGCGGAAATGCTGCTGCGCATGTACATCCGATGGGCTGAGGACAAGGGCTTCACGGTCACCAAACTCGACTACCAGGATGGAGACGGCGCAGGATGCCGTACGGCTTCCCTGAAAATCGACGGCCCCTACGCATACGGCTATCTCAAAAACGAGCGAGGCGTCCACCGCCTGGTCCGTATTTCCCCCTTCGACGCCGCAGGCAAACGACACACCTCGTTTTCTGCAATCGACGTCACTCCTGAAATTTCCACCGATATCAACATCGAAATTCCGGAATCCGACGTCGAAATCACCACCGCTCGTTCAGGCGGCGCAGGTGGACAAAACGTCAACAAGGTGGAAACCGCCGTGATCATCAAACACAAACCCACCGGTATTCTGATCCGCTCCACCCAAGAACGGTCACAGCTCCGCAACCGTGAAAACGCATGGGCCATCCTGCGAGCCAAGCTCTATCAAATTGAGGAGGATAAACAGAAAGCCGAAGCGGATCGCGAATATTCAGCCAAGGGAGAAATCGGCTGGGGATCCCAGATCCGCTCCTATGTCTTCCAACCATACCAAATGGTTAAGGACCTACGAACAGGCGAAGAAACCGGCAACATCTCCGCCGTCATGGACGGACGCCTCGACCCGTTTATCGAGGCCAAACTCAAGGGTAAATCCAGAGAAAAATAATCTCAAGCAAGACCACCACACACACATCAAGCTTCATGTATGTAAAGCAGCAACAACGACAAGGCATCATCTATCTGGTCTCCGGCCCGTCCGGCTCCGGCAAATCCACCCTTTGCCGCCGCCTCGCCGGTGAAGGTGAAGTCGCCTACTCGATCTCCTGCACCACCCGCCCACCACGCGGGGCAGAGCAAGACGGCATCGACTACCATTTCCTCAGCCGGGAAGCCTTTGAAAGCCGAATCCAATCCGGTGACTTTCTGGAATATGCCGAAGTCCACGGCAACTTCTATGGAACGCTTAAATCCGAAGTCATCGAACGCATCAACCAAGGAACCGACGTCGTCATGGATATCGATGTTCAGGGAGCCGACCTCGTCCGCAGCTGTGAGGACCCCATCATTCAGACATCTCTGCTCGATCTCTTTGTCATGCCGCCCAGCGAAGAAGAATTGCACAGTCGACTGACCGGCCGGGGAACCGACAGCGAAGAGATCATCGCCCTACGAATGAAAAATGCACTGGACGAAATCGCTGCCGCACCGAAATATACTTACCTCCTGCTCTCCGGAACCCACGAAGAAGACTACCCCCGCTTCAAAGCACTCCTGATCGGAGAGAGACTCAGGGCATCTCGCCTTTCCTGAATCATACCACCCCAATTGCCATGAAAACCATCATCCTCGGCATCACTGGATCGATTGCAGCATACAAAGCCGCAGGCATCGCCTCACAACTTGTCAAAAACGGTCACGATGTTCATTGCGTCATGACCCACGCCGCAACCGAGTTTATCACTCCGCTTACCCTGCAAGTGATCTCACGCAACCCGGTGCTCGTCTCGCTGGAAGATGAAAAACAATCATGGAAACCCGGCCACATCGATCTGGCAGATCGGGCCGACCTCTTTCTCGTTGCCCCAGCCACAGCCAACACCCTCGCCAATTTCGCCAATGGCCTCGCCCCTGATCCACTCAGCAGCATCTACCTCGCCACCCGGGCACCTGCACTCTTCGCTCCTGCCATGAATGGTAAAATGTGGCTCCACCCCGCTACCCAGCGCAACGTCGACCAACTTGAAAAAGACGGCTGCCAATTCATCGGCCCCGCCGAGGAAGGCATGCTCGCCTGCGGATACTCCGGCCCTGGCCGACTGATCGAAGAAGAAACGATTATTGCCAAGGCGGAGGAAATCCTGGCCACAAAAGACACATAAGACACAAAGAGGCTCCCGGTCTTTTTATGTGCCAGCCATATAAAGCACGGAACCCTTGTCAATTTCGGTGTTCCAAAACTGGAAATCAAGAAACTCATTCTCTAGCAAAAACCACTTGTGCCCTTCTGTACCTTGTGTGGCTAATCCTCAGATCATGACCATCCTCATCACCGCCGGCCCGACACGTGAAGCTATCGACCCCGTTCGCTACCTAAGCAATCGGTCATCAGGAAAGATGGGATACGCACTGGCGGAAACCGCAGTGAAGGCTGGCCACCGCGTGATCCTCATTTCCGGACCGACCCAACTCGACCTCCCTGACCGGGTGGATTACATCCCGGTAGAAAGTGCAGCCGAGATGTTTAGCACGGTCGAACACTGGATAGGCAAAGCTGATATCGCCATCTTTGCAGCCGCCGTCGCCGACTATCGACCGGCAAAGGTGCCCGAGCAAAAAATCAAAAAAAACAACGAGCACATGACGCTCGAACTCGTCAAAAATCCGGACATTCTCGGGTCTGCCCGCAGTCAATTCAACTACGAGGGCGTCTTGATCGGCTTTGCTGCGGAAACTGAAAACCTCGAAACCAATGCCCGAGGAAAACTGGAACGCAAAGGCTGCGACCTTGTCGTCGCCAATGATGTCTCACGTAAGGACATCGGATTTGACAGCAACGAGAATGAAGTCTTGTTCGTATTCAAGGACCGAACAGAGGCTCCGCCCAAAGACTCCAAGCAACACCTCGCCCACCTGATCATCGAACAGGCATTTGAGCTCGCAGAGAACAGGTAGCTACTGCTTTGAGATCACCAGCAATCATCACATCACAGGATGCCGACTCTCTATCCGCGCCCGGCGATGTGAATCAACTCCGTGAGCCTCTGGCACTCCGACTGAATAGGCCCGGGCATTTCCTCCAACTTCCACGGGAGTCGATAGCGCCAGTTTTCACCACCCACCGTGCCGGGGATGTTGATTCTTTTTTCACTATCGATCACATCCGTAATCATGACTGCGGCATAGTCGGCATTGGACTTAAGCAAAGACCCTAACAGCGACCATTTAACCACCGATCCATAACGTGCATAATCATGCATGGTTTTACCCTTGGGCAGTCCGGCAAAATCGCTCAGCAAGGCCAGCCCCCGCATCGCGCCTTCATGCTCAAGCCCGCCTAACATACCAACCAATGTATTCCACAACGCGGGGATCGGGTCGTGATCATGGGTAGCATACGTGGCAAAGGAGCACTGCGGGTAATCCGAGCCCTTCACGGCTCGACCATCCCCCATGGATTCCCAATGGCAAACTTTGAATCCGGCAATACCAAGACGCTCCAGATGGGGCCTTACATAATCGGGAACACAGCCCAAATCCTCACCAACGACTTCGCCATCACCTGCGGCGTCGAGCACCATTTTCAGGTAGCGATCACCATCCGAAAGATTAGCATCCCGGTTTTTCTGGGTGTCATCCGGCCTCGGTGAAAAACCTGGCAACGAACCTCCAGTCAACGCTTTTGCTTCCTCTTCACTGAGCCCAAGATAGGTAGCATTGTCATCCGGGCGCCAAGGAAAGCTGTAAATTCGATAAAACCCAAGGATGTGATCAATCCTGAAAATATGAAACACGTCGGTCAATTTTTCAATTCTACGCCGCCACCAGCGGTAGTCGTCCTGGGCCAAACGCTCCCAATCGTAAAGCGGGATCCCCCAGTTTTGCCCCCATTGACAAGCAAAGGCGTCATCTTTAAAGACCGTCTCGGGTGGAGAACCTCCTGACAGGCTGAGATCAAACCACTGAGGCTCAAAAAACACATCGGCACTGGCGTAAGACACTCCGATCGGAATGTCCCCCATTAATTTGACATCCTGACTTTCAGCATAAGCTCGAAGTTCACGCCACTGGTTGAAGGCATGCCACTGCACCCAGGCATAAAATTCCAACCGCTCCTCCAACTCATCTTGGTCCACGCTGGCCAGATACACTTCTGCCTTTTCTGCTGTATTGTAATTCTCAGGCCACTCGTTCCATCGTTCGGTGCCAGCTAATTCCATCAAATAACGGAACTTGCAATAGGGAAGCAGCCAGTCCTTCTCATCACGCTGAAACAATTCCAAAGCATCCCGACCATTACCATGGAGAAGAAAGTGACGGAACCCTTGCTCCAATACATCCCATTTGGCGGCATTGGATGAATCGTAATCGACCAACTCATCACTCTTCGTTTGGTGCTTTTTCTCAGCTGCCCGAATCTGCCGTTTAGTCATTCCGGGGAGCTCTTCCATGTTCAACAGCACCGGATCCAAGGCTACAGAGCTAATCGCGTTGTACGGACTGTTGTCCACACCCGTTTCATTGATCGGCAGCAACTGCAGAAACCCAACCCGGTGCTGGGAAGCCCAATCCACCATCTCACGCAACGCCCTGGTATCTCCGATGCCAAGATCATCATCACGGCGCAACGAAAATACCGGGACCAATACGCCCAAACGCCTCAACCTCTTCATGTCGGGTAATGCCATGCCGAAACTCTGGAGGCAAGGCCCAAGCCACGCAACCTCAAAGCGTGTCCCCTGACACGTTTCTCAACAAGCGATACCTGCTACCGGTGCAGAGCACCGGCCCTGCGGGGATCGTCTCCCCCGCACCCTGCCCAATCACGCTGACACGCCCGAATCAAGCCCCGAACTGCGACCAAAAGACGTCATTGCCAGATAAGGCCGCATCGAGAGAGTCCCATCCAGATTGGGCTGAATCAACGGTCTTGGTTGGGTCAAAGGTCACACTCAGGCGAACCATCCCCCGTTTTTCCTCAGGCACGACTTGGAAATAAGCACCTGCGTGGGACAAACGGAATAGTGCCGCAGCCAAAGCCAAACAATCGCTTGATGGTGGCTCCTTGGTTGCCGAACGGAAGGATTCCAGATTTTTCGCCAACAAACGCGAAGACAAACGCAGCTCAATTCCACCCTGCACCTCGGAAACCAGAAGAACGCCAGCATCCTTCATAATCGACTCCACCGCATCCATCAGCAGCTTAATCTCAGCTTGCATCGCTTCCTTGCTGCCCGGCCAACCGGTCGTCGACGTCTCTCCACCAGACCACTCAAAATAACTCTCACCTCCTACCAAATCATTCATCACCTCTCGAACCGACACCAAGCTACTGTAGTCCAAGGAACCTGGGCTAAGCGCCTGCTCGGTCAGGCCACCACGCAAAGAACGAAGAAAGACCAAATGCCTGCGATAAAGCTCCCGCCAGTTCAAGGAGTCATCAATCAACTCACGTCCATCTCCTTCGTCTGCTCCAATTTCGGCGAGTTGCACCAGAACTTGCAAGGCTTCACCGACACGACGTAATTCCTCATTCCTGAAAACAGCAATGGAAGCTATCGACAAAACCCTGTCGGAAGATGCCAACATCTCAACCGAAGAAAACTTCTGCCGCAACATTGAATCGCGTTCCTTCTGCAACAAGTAATGTTCCATGGCACGTCTCAGGGTAACCTCCAAATCGCTTACCTCCCAAGGCTTGGTTACATAACGGTAAATCCCCCCTCGGTTGACCGAGTCCACTGCAGCATCAATGTCAGCATAAGCGGTGGATAGAATCCTAACACAAAGAGGTTTCAACTCCGCCACCTTTTCCAACAACTCGGACCCCGTCATGTTAGGCATCTTCTGATCCGTAACAACCAAGCCAATTTCATCAAGATGCTCCTGAAACAATTCAAGCGCCTCTGCACCATCCTTGGCTAATAAAATCTGAAATGCGTGCCCAAACAAGCGGGCAAAATATTTTCTTGTTTTCTCTTCGTCATCGACAAAAAGGATCACATGGTCTTTGTATGTTTCTTCGCTCATAATCGCTGCTCCTTGCGATAAAATGACGCCTCAGCTAAATAAATCAAGAACGGATTGCTTCTGTAGCCGGACAATACGAAAGCCCGGGGCTTATTATATTTTTTTAGGGAAATAGAGACTAAATTCTGTAAACTCACCCAACTCGGAATCAACTTCAATTCGAGCACCATGTTGGTCGATAATCCGATAGGTGATACTCAGCCCCAGCCCCATCCCTTCACCTACATCATTTTTGGTGAAAAAGGGATCAAAGATCCGTTTGATATCCTCCTTACTAATCCCGCAACCATTGTCTCGTATCTTGATCAGAAGCTCATCACTATCGGTGAGATCTGCGCTCACCAGAATTCGCGGACAACTTTCCGAGTCCTCTTTTACTTGAATCGCACGCGAAGCATTTTGGAACATGTTGACAAACAATTGACACAACTGGATCTCGTTTCCTTCCATCTCCAATTCGGGATCAATGTCCGACTGAAACTCAATCCCACTCATCGCATGGCTACAGAGTTTACGTGCGCTCTCCACCACATCAGCAACCCCTACTTCAGCCATGGTGGCTACGTCTCCACGGGTGAAAGACCTCAGACCGTGCACAATACCAACCACGCGATCCACCCCCTCACGAGCATCAGCCAAAACCTCAAGAAAGTCTTCCCGTTCATCTTCCTCCAACTGTCGTTCAAAACTCTTCAACGCATACAGTGCGGTTTGAGTGTAGTTCAATGGGTTGTTGATTTCATGAACAATACCCGCACTCATACGACCCAAGGATGAAAGCTTCTCTGTTTGGACCAAAATTGTTTCCTGTTCTTTTAGCTGACCATAAGCTGCTTGTAGATAGACGTTATTCTCTGCCAAGCGGGTTTCAAACTCACTACTGGAAAGCAAATTCCTCGTCCGGGCTAACAATTCAACCGATGAAAACGGCTTGGTTAAAAAATCATTTACCCCAGCTTCCAACGCATCCAATCTGGCAGACTCGCCAGCTTGAGCTGTGACCAGGATGATTGGAATCCGCGCCGTTCCAGCCCCATCTCTCAGCCTAGTCGTCACCTCCACTCCATCATATTCAGGCATCATGAAGTCCAGGATACACAAATCCGGATTTTCCTTCTGTGCAAGACGTATGGCCTCAGCCCCGTCTCTGGCCTCAATAACATCATACCCCTCCAACTGCCTGACAATAAATGCCCGCATCGCATCCTCATCCTCGGCGATCAGTATGCGTTTTCTTTCTTCAGCCGGAACCCCCACCTCGGAGGTTTCACCCTCTTGAGGACTGAGCCCGACATTGGCACCACTGGCACGGATCACACCACGAAGTCGAGCCTTCTCATTAAACTGCTCCAGAACGTCATGGGTATGAATTTCATCATCCATCGAAACATCCGCATCAGGCTCAGGTGCTGGGATCACAATGGTAAAGGTGGTTCCTATATGCAATTCAGATTCCACTGAAATCTCACCTTCCATGCTATCCGTCAAACTCTTAACCAAGGCCAAGCCGATTCCGGCTCCTCGATGTTTACGCTTCGCTGACATGTCAGCCTGCCAAAACCGCACAAACACATTGGACAAGGTATCCGAATCCATCCCCTCTCCATTGTCCCGCACCACGATCGTCATCTGCCCCCCTTCGATACTCACTGAAATCGTAATCTCGCCTCCGGGAGAGGTAAACTTCACAGCATTAACGGCCAAATTTAAAATGATTTTTTCAAGCCGGTCCCGGTCCAACCACACGTGGGGCTGCCCTTGGGTTTGACTTCGCCCATAGAGCTGAATGTTTTTCAGCTGGGCGATGGGTTTCAGGTCGCGAGTCAGGCTATTGACAAAGTCATCCACGTCGACGATTTCCGGTCGGGGGGCCGCTTCATCGCTATCCAGTTTGACCAGGTCGAGAATGTCATTGATCAACCGGAGCAAGCGCATGGCATTATCCTCGATCATGTCCAAATGCTCAATGACCAGCGTGTCCTTGCGATACTTTTTGTGAAGCCTCAGGTTTTCCAAGGGGCCCAGAATCAAGGTAAGCGGCGTTCTTAATTCATGACTGATATTGGCAAAAAAGCGGGCCTTTGTTTCATCCATCGCCCTTAACTGACGGTTCGTTTCCCGAATTTCCTTCACCAGGGAAAATTCACGAAAGCGGCTCGCCGAGTAGAAATACGTGGCCAGCACCGCAATAACCGCCGTCACCAAAACAAAATAGCTCGGAATCAAACCTCCCCGGTAGGTAAGCCCCATCGAATACATCACCCCAAAAAAACTGCACACACAAACCAGTGCATTAAAAATGCTGTCTTTCAGGTCCCAACGCAACAACAAGGCCACCCCAACAAGCACGATATTGACTCCCCCGTAATACGAAGAGGCCGGATCCCGGGCATCATAAATCATCAACTCAATCGCCGCCACCGGAACCAATACCAAAACATGGCTCAGAACCGTCATGACCCACTGGTGCCGCACCCGCGTCATCACCAGCCAGCCAACTAACAAAACCCCGGTGGAATACATCCGATACACAAAAAAACGCTCGGCAAGGTACGGGTACACCATCAAATCAATACCAGCACCAATCAGCATAAATCCTGCAGCCAATAATAAAAACCCCTTAATACTTTTCTTACGAGGGGCAAATTCAGCCTCCTCGAACAAGACCCGCATCGACTTATCCTGTGATGTGTTGTTCTTTTCCATACCTCGTATCGTTTCTCTGGAATCACGCATCAAAAGCAAGGTCGAACCCCTCGCCGAATTTTCGATTCATCATCCCGAAGCGAGGCTACTCTACCCGAAGCCAATAGATTTGTATCTCTCAAAATCGACCGATTTCCTTCGTTTCACCGAAGTTTTTCAGGCAGCTCCCCCCAGCAAATCACAAGAGGACAAAAAAAGAGCATGTCATTCGGATCATCCTAGGCTAAACTTCGGCAGCAAGTAGCTAATTGATCCATTATGAGCAGACCTGTTACACCCACTCCGTTCTATCGCAAAGGCGATCGCGTGTATGATAAATCCGGCACCGACCTCCTAACCCTTGCCGAGCAAAACGCTTTCAACGTCAAAAAGGTTGCCTCTGCATTGGGATACACGTCCATTCAGTTTCAACGACACGTCGAAGCGGCCATCGGCCTCAAACCCAAAGACCTGTTTTGCAATCACCGCGCTCTGCTTGCAAAACGCATGATCTCCGACGGCATGAACCTCCACGAGGTCAGTAAAAAGCTCGACTATCTCTATTACAGCCACTTTTGCACCGACATCAAAAAATTCTATGGCATCCCGCCAAAGCAGCTCGAGAAAAAACTGCGCCCACAAAAATAAGCGTCGCCTCACCGCTTGGTCAGGACTGCGGGCGCTTCGTATTCAGGAGGCTGCCTTCACCTCCCTTCCCTCGGATACTGACTGGAAATCAAATTGACATCGGCATGTGCGGGTTGCTACTAAACGGCCTGCTATGAAATTCTTGCTCCCCCCTCGACTCGCTGTCTGCGCCATCACCATGGCCGCAATGCTTGCTCCAGTGCAGGCAACCACTTCGGAAGCCAAAGCCCGGGCCTACAAAATTGCCAAAGTTCTCAAGGACAACGGCATCAGCTTTCGCAACGACTACTGGCACGGACTACTCAAACGAAAGGGTAGCACAACCATTAAAACCACCCTCAAAAAAGACACCCAGTACATTCTTGTAGGTGGAGGGTGCAATGACGCCTATGACGTCGACATCACCGTTTACGACGAGAACTGGAAGCAGGTCGGCAAAGATTCCAAAGTCGATGCCAACCCCGTCGTCAAAGTCACCCCCAAATGGTCCGGCACCTTCCATGTTAAAGTGACCATGGCCAACAGCACATCCAACGGGGCCCACTACGCTCTGATCGTCGGCTACAAATAAACGCAGCCCCATCACCTTTCTTCAGTGGGCTTCCAGCACGGAATTTTCTTTGCAAGCAGGAGGTGATATGCGATTTCCAACCGCATGCTTCCAGATATTCAGCTCAATCATCGCGACTGCAAAGAGGGCATGGCCAGCCAGCCTGCTGAAAGTTTCGATCTGGTTGTTACCTCCCCACCATACAATCTAGGTATCAAATACGATACCTATGAGGACCGGAGTGAGCGCAGCGATTTCATTACCTGGTGTCTCGAATGGGCTGCGGAAATCAACCGCGTAATGAGTGAGGAGGCTTCGTTTTTCCTTAACTTGGGAGCCTCTCCGAAAAACCCTCTCTTGCCACACCAATTGCTTCTGGCGTTAACCGAAGCCCGTGAGGGAGAGTCCCCGATGTTTGTCCTGCAAAATACCTTTCACTGGATCAAGTCGATCTCCGTGGAAACCAAGGATAAGGGAATGGTGAGCGCTGGGCATTTCAAACCGATCAACAGCAAACGCTACGTCAACGACTGCCACGAATATGTGTTTCACCTGACCAAATCCGGTGAAGTTCCCTTGGATCGACGGGCGGCAGGCGTCCCCTACGTCTATAAATCCAATATCGCACGCTGGGGCCACACCCAAGGAGAAGACAAACGCTGCCGCGGTAACACCTGGTTCATCCCCTACGACACCATTCAGCAGCGAGATAAAGACCGCCCTCACCCCGCAACCTTCCCTGTCGCTCTGGTCGAACAATGCATCAAGATTCATGGCCTTGCAGAAAGCACACGCATGCTCGACCCATTCAATGGCATCGGCAGCTCGGCCATCGCAGCGATGCGGCAAAACATCGCCAGCTACACCGGCTACGATATCGATGAAGGCTATCTGGCCGTCACCCGTCAACGGATTGAAGCCGAACAACAACAGACCCCCGAACTCCTCTAAACCGTGCCTCCGTGCCCGACACTCGTGCTTGCCCCGATGCAAGCAATCACCCACCTGCCTTTTATGCGTGTTATGCACGCTTTTGGTGGGCCGGATTACTTTGTCACCGAGTATTTTCGCGTCTATGAAGGCTACGTCCTGGATAAAAACATCCTGCGTAGCATCACAGAGAACGCTACCGGTCGGCCGGTGGATGCCCAACTGATAGGCCAACACATCCCTTCTCTGGTCCGCATCAGCAAAGAACTGCTGGAATTCCCAACCTCTGGAATCGACCTCAACCTCGGATGCCCCGCCCCGGTTGTCTGCCGTAAAGATGCCGGAGGAGGGCTTCTACGCAAACCGGACCACCTCAACCGCATTCTTGAAGCCCTGCGCAAAAGCATCCCCGGCCGCTTCACCGTCAAAACCCGGCTGGGATACGAATCGCCGGAAGAGTTTACCCGCTTGATAGAAATCTTCAGCCAGCACGGGCTGGACGCCCTGACGATTCACGCCCGCACGGTTCGGGAGCGATATCAAACCCCCATCCATCCGGAGCAGATTCGCTTCGCCGTCCAAACCATGCCATGTCCGGTCATCGCCAACGGTAACGTGGTTGACGTCAGTACAGGTCAAAACCTCATCGCACAAACCATGGCCGACGGCCTTATGATCGGCCGGGGAGCCATTCGTTCCCCCTGGATATTCAAGCAACTACGCAATGCCTATGCCGGCGAACCGGTTCAAACCATCACCCGGGCCGACCTCCTTGAATACATCAACCTGCTCTATGATACCATCGCTGATGATTTACCTGTTTTTGACGAGCAAAAACACGTCAACCACATGAAGAAGTATCTCGTCTATATCGTTCAGGGGCTTGATACCGAGTTTGAGCATCAAATCCGTCGGGCCACCACCGGGAAAAACTTCAAACAAACGTGCCTGACGTTTTTGGATAGCCGGGAACCCGTACCCGTCTTCCCCCCCAACCATTCCAAACTTTTCTGCGGATTCGATACATTGCGGTAACCACGGCTTCATGTTATGACTTCATCCGTGCCCCAGCCCTCAACATCTAAAGAAAGCGTCGAACAATCCTCAACCGATCGCGACCTTCCGCTCATCCGGGTTCGGGGGCTCCATCAGTATTTCGGGGAAAACCACGTCCTCCGCGGTATCGACCTCGATGTCTACCGGGGCGAAACCCTCTGCCTGCTCGGAACCTCTGGTGGTGGCAAAACCGTCCTGACCAAACACATGCTCGGCCTGATGCAACCAGCCGAAGGGAGCATTGAAATCGACGGCATCGAAATCGCCCATATGCGCGAGCGCCACCTTGGCCCGGTGCGAAAAAAGCTAGGAGTCATGTTTCAAAATGGTGCCTTGTTCGACTCCATGAGCGTGGCCCAGAACATTGCCTTTCCCTTGATCGAATCCGGAGTCAAAGACAGTCAGGAACTGGACCGACGAATCGCCGAGGTGCTCGAGATCGTCCACCTTTCGGGACAGGAGGAAAAAATGCCGTCCTCCCTCTCCGGTGGCATGAAAAAGCGGGTGGCCCTCGCCCGGGCCATCGTCGACCACCCCGCCTGCGTGTGTTACGACGAGCCACATGCTGGGCTCGACCCCATCACCGCAGCCTCGATTGACAGCCTGATCAAGTGCCTGCAAACCGACTACGGGATCACCAACATCGTCATTACCCACGAAATGCGCAGCGTCTTCCGGATCGCTGACCGTATCATCTTCATGAAAGATGGACAAATCCACTGGCAAGGGAAGCCTGACGCCTTCCGGGCCTGTGACGACCCCACCATTCAGGCGTTTATTCAGGACACGGATTGAGTTCCGCCCCCGGATTCCGGCACCCACCATGGCCAATGGCTGGGTCAACTGACCGGAGCGATCCGAGATTACCACTTGCATGCTATCAAAAACCAAGGAAAACTACCGCTGTGCCAGCTCGTGAAAAACGCCGAGAGACCACCGCAGGATTTTTTGTCCTGATCGGTCTGCTTCTGCTTGGTGTGCTGATTGTTGAATTCGGGCGCTTCGGTGATCGCTTCAGCAACCACTACCCGCTCTTTGTCGAATTCTCTGACACTTCCGGCATTATCAAAGGTAGCGAGGTCCGCCTCCGGGGCGCCCGCGTCGGTCGCGTCGCCACCCACCCTGAACTGGTCACCGACACCCTCGCCGGCAGCATTGTCCGCATGGAGCTGCGGATCCGGGACGACATCAAAATTCCGCACGATTCCACCGTGAAGATCGGCACCTCCGGTATCATGGGCGATACCTTTGTCCAAATCGTCCCCCCCGAAAAGGAAACCGGAGCCTATTATAAGGCTGGCGACACCATCATGGGTGTGGGAGCCGGAGGATTCGATTCCATTCGATCAGATGCGGAAACCATCGCCCGGGAAGCCAGCAAACGCCTCAAGGATACGGAAGCGACCTTGAAAAAAATGGACGAGGCCCTCGTCGAACTTCGCGGCGTCGGCAAAAACTTGAACATCACGATCCACAAGGTGAACACCCACCTGCTGTCGGAACCTAACCTCGAAAAAGTGGACCAAGCCCTGAGTAACCTGGAAGCTTCAAGTAAAGACATCCACGCCGCAACCAAGGAGCTCCAACCCACTATCCAGGATGCCAAACGAACGCTGGCAAGCATCCGCAAAGCCGCCGACTCGGCGGACCGCTTGATCGCAGCAGCCGAAAAAGAAATCCAGCACATCGAACCGGCACTGCGCGATGTCCCCAAAGCCGTGCGCAGTATCACCAAGGCTGCGGAAAAAGCAGAAGCCACCATGACCGCCTTGCAAGACGAAAAAACGCTGGCTGGCACCCTCGCATACGATCAGGAAACCGGCAGCAATGCCAAGGACTTCATGCGCAATCTGAAGCGCTATGGCATCCTTCGCTACCGCGATGACGACTCACCCGACGAAAACGATCCTCGCAAGCATTTCCGGGGATCCCGTCGATAAACAAGATCCTGTGTCTTCCACCATTTTTCATCCATGTCTCAAAACGAACCACGCATTTACCTCCTGCCCAACCTGATGACCGCCGGCAACCTTTGTTGCGGATTTTTTGCGGTGCTAACCATCTTCAAAGGCATGGAGCTCAAGGACTTTTCCTCGGCCTACCCCTACTATCAACAGGCCATCCTGCTCATCTTCGGCTCATGCATCTTTGACCTCCTCGACGGTCGACTGGCTCGGATGGGGGGGAAGGAATCCCCCTTTGGCCAAGAATTCGACTCCCTCGCCGATGTCGTTTCCTTCGGTATGGCCCCGGCCCTGCTCGTCTCCAAGGCCGTGCTCTTCAATATCGAAGGTCGTGCCGGGTGGGCGATTGCCTTTATCTACCTTCTTTGTGGCGCTATTCGCCTGGCCCGCTTCAACTGCTTGGCCAACATGCCCAAGCAAGAGGGAGAATCAAGCAACTTCCGAGGTATCCCGATCCCGATGGCCGCCGGCTTTATCGCCTCCGTCACCTTCCTCCTGATCAATTTCGGCAAGCAAAACGACTGGGGCCACGACCTCGGCTGGTGGAACTACGTCCTTGCCGCCGCCATGCTCGGCCTCTCATTCCTGATGATCAGCAATATCGAATACCCCAGCTTCAAAAAAATTGACTTCCAAACCAAGGGAACCGTCTGGGGACTCTTGTCAGGAGCCATCATTTTTGTGCTGCTTCTCAACGAAAATACCCGCTGGTATACCCCCACCGTCATCTTTTCACTCTACCTCATCTATGGCCTGATCCGCCCCCTGCTCTCGAAAAGCTGGCGCCGCAATATCGAAAAAGCCCTGGATGGTGAAGATGATGTGTGATCCGGGCTCAAAGGTAAGTCCTTAACTAAGGTAAAGTAATCACGTTGACTCGTCGGAAAAACTGCCTATTTTAACGAGAAATCCCCTTACACTCGTTTTGCATCAACGCCCGTCAATTGTAGCCCAGACCCTTCGAGCTGGCTTTCTGGTTCTGCTATCTGCATGTCTCGTCCCCATACACGCTGACGCCCGCCCGGTCTCACGTGTGGTCATCGATCCAGGCCACGGAGGGAAAGACAAGGGAACCCACCGCGGCAGCGTCTATGAAAAGAACCTCGCCCTACAGGTAGGGCTCAAAGTCGAGGCCTTACTCAAGGCCAAGGGCATGCCCGTCACCATGACCCGCCGAACCGACACCTTTCTTTCTCTCGAAAAACGGGCAGCCATCGCCAACCGGTACAAGGATGCCGTCTTTGTGAGCATTCATTTCAACGGCCACAGCAACTACCGCTACCACGGTGTGGAAACCTACTATTATGGTGCTCAGGGGCAAAAACTTGCAGCCCACATCCACCTCCGATTACTCAGCCGATTGAAAATCAAGAACCGGGACACCCGCCAGCGCAAGGACCTTGCCGTGCTTCGACTGACCCGCTGTCCAGCCGTTCTGGTGGAATGCGCTTACCTCAGCAACCCATACGAACGCAAGCGCGCCCAAAAAGGCTCTTACCAAGATGCCTGCGCCCAAGCCATCGTCGATGGTATTTTCGCCTACAAAACCTACCGCTAAGCACCCAGGCGAAAAAAGGTAGGTCATCGTAACACTTTCGTTCTTGCGCTCGATCTTCCATCTCTTCATGTTGGCGGTATGACATTTAGCAAATTGATCCCCATTGCGTCAGTGGCTGCCATCGCCTGCCTCGGTTTGAATTCATGCTCCAACAGCTCAGCTCCTCGAGGACGAGGTATGGCGGCATATAACGCCTATGACCGACCGGCAACCCTCCCCAGCAATCCGTCAGCCGTCCGAGTTAAAATTTCAACCAGCAACCAGATGGTCTATGTCATGGAAGGCTCGAAACCATTGCTCGTTACCCCATGTTCCGTGGGAACCTCCAGCACCCCCACCCCCAAAGGAAGTTTCCGCATCTTCAAAAAAGACCACTACCACCGCGCCAACAGCCATGGCTTTGCTTACAATGGCAGCCAAATCAAAAAATGCTACCTGAGCAGCAAACCTGCCGGATGGAAGTTCAAAGGCACGCCTATGCCCTACTGGTGTGAATTCAAAACACACTACGGCATTCATGCCGGCTGGATTAAAGACCACCCGTGCACCCACGGATGTGTCCGCCTCCATGTCAACGTAGCCCCCAAATTCTATCGTCTCGTGAAAGTCGGCACTCCGGTATACATCGCCCATTCACAGCCGGAAGATGCCACCATCGGACGCAACGTCCCTCGCCCACCTGATGCCGGCCCGCTTCCCGATTACCCGGGATCGCTGATGCTCGACAGCAAAATCTTCACCATGCACAAAAAGCCGACCTACCAATAGGCCCGGCAGACTGCCATCTTCTCTACCGTCGTCCCTCCGGGGTCGACGGTTTTTTTTGCATCGGGCGGCTATTCACTCCGGGGCATGACAGCCTCAGCCAATGCCAACGCCTGTCGGTTTCCTTCAACATCATGAACACGGTGCAATCGGATTCCCTGCTGTCCCGCCATCGCGGTCAACACAGCCGTGCCCAAATCCCTCTTCCCCGGGTCTTCCACTCCGGTGATCATACCAATCATCGATTTCCGTGAAACCCCAAGCAACAAAGGCCGCCCGACTCTGGCCTGCAGCCCACCCAAGTTCCGCATTAACTCAAGATTGTGTTCCAGTGTTTTGCCAAATCCAATACCTGGGTCAAAACACAAACTCGCAGGGTCCAAACCCAGCGCGGTGAGCGTCTGCATCCGTTCATCAAAATACGCACTCATCACACTCAGGACACCATTTTCGTAACTTGGGTTCTGCTGCATCGTGCGCGGGCTCCCCTGCATGTGCATAACCACCACGCCTGCGGCATGGCGGCGGCAGACCTCAACCATTGGCTCTCCACTGAACGGCCCCGTCAGGCCGGTTACGTCATTCACGATGTCAGCCCCGGCACGCAATGCCGCGTCGGCAACCTCGGCTTTTGAAGTATCCACCGAGATCAACACATCCGAAACTTGTCTCAGGCGCTCGACAACCGGAACGACCCTCTGCCGTTCTTCTTCCGCACTCACGGCCGGAGCCCCGGGTCGAGTAGATTCTCCCCCGATATCAATGATCCCCGCCCCCTGAGACTCCATCTGACAGGCATGCCGGACCGCAAGCTCTGTCGAACCATGGGCACCGCCATCAGAAAAGGAATCCGGTGTGGCATTCAATATCCCCATCACGACAGGAGACTGCGCAAGGTCCAGGGTAAGCCGTCGGGTCTTCCAGAGCATAATTGATAGGTTGTATTATTGAGAAGGCTCGCTATTGTTTCCGCCACACCTATGAACACAATCCAAAAAGTCACCCTTTTGTTTGGATCCCTTGCGATTGCCCTTCCCGGGTTCGCCCAAGCATCAAACAAGAGCGTCTTACATAATAAAAGACACAACGTGCGCATCATGCGCAACGACGATGGCTCATTTACCGAATTTCGAAAAAGCTCGGATGAAAGAGTCATCGAACGCCGCAACTACCACGACCGGCAAGGTGGCAACGGCGACCGGGTGCTCCGGATGAGCATCATCTACCGCAAGGACGTGCACGGTAAACTGCGCAGCGGCCGGATCCACGATGGCACCGGTAAAATTCTCTATCGCGTCGTCTATGGCTACCACAAAACCACCGGCCAGTTGGTGGCCGAAAACATGTACGATGCCCGGGTGAAACGAACGGAAGTGGTGACCGACCCTCAATCCGGGGAAGCCAAAGAAGTGGAAGTCCCAGTCAGAAAACTCTACCATCGCTACGATGCCCAAGGCCGCCGGGCCAAACCCATCGTGTTTTGCCTTCCCGCCGGAAAACGAGCCGAGGAACTCTTCGGCCCGGATGGATCCAGCCACATCGAAGACCCCTGGAAAAAAACGGCCAACCCAAACGCCCGACCAACCCGGTAAACGCGTAAGTCCGACTCGCTCACAGCTAAACGGCCAAGCCCCTAGCTCAGCATTCCCATACTGGTTGCATCCTGAAGTATGGGCCAGAGGCCTGATTACCAGGTGATAAAAAATCAAGACCTAAGGAAGGAGCTTGTTATCCTTGAGGATTTTCCGGAATGTCCTGTGGCCATCTTGATTGTGGTGTAGGATCACTGTCCCGTCGGCCGCGATGTAGTTCGCAAAGGTTTCCTCGGGAAAACTCATGCCGTGGAGCGTCAGAAGTTCCTGGCAGGAAAGGTAGCTCTTGGTTGGTGATTTTTTACCAAGTATGCGCATGAATGATGGGCTGATGGCATATGTGACGGAGGATTTGCCAGAAGGCAATGTGGATACATCAGGCGGAGAAGGGATCTTGGTTGAACCTTCCTGCACTCTTGGTGTCAGGATAAGAAACAGTGCGGATTTGCTTTTTTTCGGAGATGTTGAAGGCTCAAGAAGCAGGCTCTGGTTGGCTGGTATGGTCTCAGCTAAAGTAAATTTATAATCAGGGGCCTCCTTAAAAACCTTTGGGTCCTGCCACTCGGCGTTGATTTTAAAATCGACTTTATCCTTATTAGGCCAAATGAGAGGTTCGCATTCGATGAGAAAGCCAAGGTATGCCGTATCCCATCCATTTTTATTGTGGAGACATTGTAGTTGATCTTGATGAACCGATTTCTCACCTGAGTGTGTTGTCACTGTGGTCCCTGACAACAACCTGGACCGACCCCTCAACCAGGTCAGAGCTTTGGCCCGGGTAGCGGGCGTGGATTTGCTGAATTTTGCGAGATCAAACGGAGAGACCTCCCTGAGTTCGACGTCGGTGTGGACGGCCCTGTCGTGTTCGGGTGTTTCTAGTGCTGTCGGTTTTATCGAGGATTGCATCCGAACTAGCAGAATGGTGCTTTCTGATGAGTTTTTCCAATGGTGCAACACACTCCAGCCTCGGTCGGTGATCGTGGTAGCCGACATGATATTTTTCGAATAATACCTGCGCTTATTCAACTCTTCACGAAAATCGAGACTGTAACGAAGGTGAACGGCATGACCGTTCTCCATGGCTGTGGCTTCAGCTTCGAGAAAGATGCCCATGGGGATAGTTTCGTTGATCTCCCGGATCCTGATCCCCCCCGCAGGCTTTTCCATATTTTTCGTTTTGAATCCAAGCTTACATTTAAATCTGGCAAGCTCGGTCAATTTACGCTGTTTGACAAGTTGGGAGACGCGATCGTCAAAGGCATCGGAGGCGATCTTCTTTTCATCAACAACCTTGAACAACGCGTCCGACATTTTGTGATTCGTGCGCAAAAGCCAGAAGTCCCCGTCAACCTCCTGAGCTATCAGATCCAAGATCGGGAAACAGAAGGCTAAAAAGAGGAGGCCCGCTTTCATATTGCTATATCACAACACCTTCCCACACTATGCCAAGTCGAAACAACAGTAGAGATAATTTCTACTAGAAAAGGCACTCAATGATCGCGTCAATCTGGGGCGAAAACGAGCCCGAAAACGCCCCCCGCTTCTACAAATGCTACTTCTTCAAGTAGTCGGGAAACTCCTTGTTCAGCGTGTTGAGATACACCTTGGCTTCGGTGGCTTTGCCACTTTTATTCAAAGCTTGGTAAAGCTTATACAAGGCATCGGCGCGGACTTTTTTATCCGCCTCGTGCACTTCCACCACTACGACGTAGGATTTGGCGGCCGTTTCATAATCCTGTGAGCTAAAGGCAATATCGCCGAGCACCAAGCGCAGCGCGGTATTCACATCACCCTTCGGCCGTAAAGCCAATCCGTCTTCGGCCGAGGTTTTGGCCTCATCGAGTTTACCGACTCCGAGATAAGCTTTTGCTTGGTCGAGCAATGCCTCAGCTTTCCAAAACGGCTCCTCGACGACATCGAGGAAATGGCCGAGGGCAACCAAAGCCTCCTCGTTTTTGCCAATTTCCACCCGGGCGTGTCCCAGCATCTTCCAAAATGCCTTGGGCGTCTGGCGGGGATCTTCCGGCGTGGATCCCAAGCCGAGAAAGCGTTCGGCATCCTTGAGCTCACCACCATTAAAACATTGCACGCCAAGCCAACGGTAAATCTGTGGCTGGATCTGGTGACCTTGATCTTTTTTGCGCACAGCATTCACCGCCGATTGAAGTCGGGCCTTATCCTTCTGGGCATAGCTGCAGTAAATCAATAGCATCTGGGAGTTGAACCCGTATTCTTCAGGCATCATTTCACTCGCCTGCTCCAATGCAGGAATCGCCTTTTCGTAGTCCTTGATCTGATAATTTCCCCAGCCAATCCAGTACTGGGCATTTGCCTCGGTCGCCTTACCCAATTTCGGAAAACTAATCAGCATCGATTCATAGCGACGAATCATTTCCGGGTAATCCTGAGCCTCTTTTTTAATGCGGGCACTGTTCTGCCAGGCCAGTGCTGCCAACTTGTTCTGCGGAAAACGCTTGATCAACTCGTCAAAATCTCTCAGCGCTGATGCTCGATCACCCAATGACAAATAGGACTTACCCCGTCTGGCAATCACGCTCGGCGAGCGTTCATCATCAGGATAAAGCTTCAAAAAGTCCGTAAAACTACGGATGGCCCCATTGTGGTCACCCGATTCTGACAAGCACCAACCGCGTTTAAACAAAAGATTCGCAAGATTGTCCTCGCCGACCAATTCCGGAGTGATCTGGTTATAAGCCGAGGCGGCTTCGCGAAATTTGTTTTCGTCGAATAAGGTTTCCGCCTTCATCAACAGCGCCTTGTGGATTTTCGGCTGTCGAGGGAATCGGGGTTGGTAAACCTCCAAAAAGGCATCCACCTGCTTCGGAATGTTCGATCCCTTAATATTGAAAAAACAGAGTAAACGGTAGTAGCCGGCTTCAAATGCCTCCTTTGACAGTGGGATCTGACGTTCGGCCTCGGCAAAGTACTTGATCGCCAAATCGTAACGTTTCAGTTGGTAGGCGCTGCGACCGGCTAGTGTAAACTTGATCGCCTCGGTCGCCGGCTTGCCAGGGTAGTTCCCCCGTTTCATCGTATCAAAGACAGCCTGATAATCCTTGCTGGCATAAAGGCTGTTCATCATGGCTGCTTGCGCTCTCGACTTGAATTTCTCTTCTTTCGACAGCATCACCATCTTAAAATAGCTAACCGCATCATCCCCCTTTTTCATCTGCTGGGAGATCAAGCCGGCATTCAAAGCCGCATCCACCCGGATATTGGCCGCAATCCCAGGCTTCACCAATGAGGCAAACTTATCCAAAGCCCTCTGAAGCTCCTTCTTTGAAAAATACAAATAACCAAGCCGCAAGGTCGCATTCTCACGATAAACCACGGGCGCGTCCTGAGCAGCCTCGATCAAGGAGTACGATTTGATCGCTTGATCGGTTTGTCCGGAATACCGGTAACAAGACGCTTCCTGATAACGACCGCGATAACGTTCCTTTGCAGTATCCGACATCGTCGCCACCTTTTCGAAGTAAATGGCGGCCTGATTGTAACGTTTATTGACAAAGGCATCGTATCCCAGACGATTCGCCGACAAAGCGACATAGCGCCCGGTTTTGTATCGATTAATCACACCGTGCAGCACCTGCCGCGCAGAATCCAGGTAACCGCTCTGATAGTAACACTCCCCCAGATAGTAGCTCGCGGCCGGGGCATTGGCATGCCTGGGGAAACGGTTGATGTATTGCTCGAGTCGTGGTGCCAGTTGCTGATATGCCCGGACCCGCTCCTGCTCGACCTGCATGGCATTCGCCTGCCGATAGAGCTGTTTACAAAACTCAAACTGGTCGTGACCGGGATCTGCAACCAAGGGGGCATCCTGGGCTGAAGCCAAAGTAACTGTGGCAATCAGTGCCAACAACAGTGATAAAAATCGCATAAAATCAAAAAAGGATAACTGAAAAAGGTGGATTACTCCTCATTACCAGGCTCTTCGGCTTCATCTTCGGGGGCGACCTCGAGTAGCTCCCCCTGGACCTCAATGGCAACCGGCTGTTCATGAACCTCCACTTTTGCGGTAAAAAACAATCCTCCGATCAAAAGGAATCCCACTTTTACTGGCGCGGGCAACATCAGCATAATAGGCAGAAAAAAAGAAGTCGAGAGCATCATTCGTATACAGCTTGGGTTGATGAAAAATGGATTCCGGCATGCCGGCTGGGTCAGGATACTACAACGGAAACCATCAACAAGCTATCCCGAAATCCAGCCACTTCAATAAAGCGATGGAGAGCAGCCAAGGAGGGTTCCGGATCTTACGGTTTCTTACGCTGCACTTGCGTGGCGAAGGAGATATTGGGAATGCCAGCCTTTTGACAAACATCGATCACCTCGACAATTTTCTGGTATTCCACCTTGCCATCACCCCGGATGCGAATCGCCTGATTCTTATGAACGGCGGCAATTCTCTGCAATTTATCAAAGAGCTGCGCTTTATTCATCACCATTTTATCAATGACCACTTCACCATTTTCGCGGACATTCACAATAATCTCCCCCACCGTCTGGCGCGCATCAGCCCCTTCTTCAGCGACAGGAACCGAAACGTTCAGCTCCCGCTCACTCTGGCTGTATTGCATTGTCGCAATAAAAAAGATCAGCAACAAAAACACAACATCGACCATCGGAGCCAACGGAAAATCGGCTTTTTCAGGTTGTCGGGTTTGAAATTTCATAGGTCTTGATGAGCTGGGGCCCCACAAATGGAGCGCACGTTACTGCTAAATTCCGTAGGTATCCGGCTGATCGTTGGCGGCATGGGAAAACTCCTCCTCCGTCTCGGCATAGACCGGCTTGGGTGCTGCCCCTCCGCGGCGGTTATACTGGGCGGCCAAGAGTGCCATCAAATGGGTGCTGGCGGCCTCCAACTCGGCAATGTATTTCTGCACCCTTCCACGGAACAGGGAATAAAAAATCACGGCCGTAATGCCAATCACAAGCCCGGCAGCCGTCGTCACCAAGGCTTGGTACACGCCCTCTGCCAATTTATTGGCATGCACCCCCTCGTAGTTACCGCTGGAAATCTCCATAAACGCCCGAATCATACCAATCACAGTTCCCAGCAGCCCTCCCATCGGAGCAATCGTTCCAACATCCGAAAGGTAGCTGATCCGCTGAGTCAAAATTCCAGCCTGACGCGAGCCTTCAGCTTCGGCAACCTCGCGCACCTCCTTAAAGGTGACCCCGGTATTTTTGGTCATAAAATCCAAGGTTTTTTCCGTAATTCTGGCAACACTCTGGTTCTGCCGGTTACAATGAGCAATAAGACCCAGATAATCCCGCTTGCGAATCAACGCCTCGGCAGCATTCATAAATTTATCGCTGACCACAGAATTCCGGCGAATCGTAAAAGTGTAGAATAAAATCAACACCACTGCGATCACTGATAAAACAGCCAGAGGATACATCATAAACCCTCCCATCGAGAGGATTTCCAACACATCCTTCGACTCGGTCGCCGTGTCAGCAGGCGCTGCAATCAGACCAGAAGCCATGGCCATCAACAGGCCAAGTGTGAGAATCTTTGATTTCATAAATGATAAGGGCGCGGGCAGCATAGCCTGATTTTCCAGAGGTGCAAGTGCAGGAAACAAAGGATCGGAATGAGTCACCCCTTCCCAAAACAAGGCGGTGACGCCTTCCTTCAAACAAGTTCTGCTTCTGTACCCTTTTATCTACGACAACAGCCGGGGAAATCTTTCCTACCCACTCTGTCATCACGGAAATTCCGACCTACAAAGGAAGATCGTAGCTCCGGCCGTCGGCACCCTCAAACCACTTGACGTAGGCAAGGTTCACCGTGGCAAAGCCACCAGGGGTCGGATAGTCACCGGTAAAATACCAATCCCCGCAGGGACCTTTGATACAGGCGTGCAGGTTCTCAATAGTCTGAAACATCACATCCACCTCCCCGGACCACTCCAGATCCTCGGGGTAGACCATGCGGCTGATCTCAGCTGAAATTTCATCATCGGTAAAACCTTCATAGATACGCTTCACCTGATTCACCCGTTCTTCACCCGGTTTTTTCAGTTCGGCCTTACAGGCGTCATACACTTCATCCAGCACGGATCTACGGCCACTGCGTTTCAACAAATTCACCGCAGCTTGGAAAGCGATGAACTTTCCTAGCTCAGACATATCAATACCATAACAATCAGGGTATCGAATCTGGGGAGCTGTAGAACAAACGACAATCTTGCGCGGGTTGGTTCTAGCCAGAATCTTAAGGATCGATTCCTTCAAGGTGGTCCCTCGGACAATCGAGTCGTCCAATGCGACCAGAGCATCCCCCGGATTGACCAGGTCATAGGTAATATCGTAGACGTGGGACACCAACTGGGCGCGACCTTTTTCCTGGGCAATGAAGGTCCGCATCTTGATGTCTTTGTGCACGGCCTTTTCACCTCGCGGCCAATTGCGCATGATCAGATTATCCAGCACCTCTTCGGTCAGCAAGCCTTCTTCACAAGCACTCATGATGCTCGCCCTGACTTGCTGGCGCCGCAACAACCGCAACCCGTCCATCAAGCCATAATACGCCGTTTCCGCCGTGTTGGGGATGAAAGAAAAGACGGTTTTATCAAAGGTTTCTCCGATCGAACGATACACCTGGTCGGCCAGTGCCGCGCCCATTGCCTTCCGCTCGCGGTAAATAACAGGATCATTTCCGCGCGAGAAATAAATACGCTCAAACGAGCACGGCTTGTGCTCGCGTGGATCGTGGAAACTGGATGTGCTTTGGCTGCCATCCCGGCGAACGATAGTGACCGAACCCGGCTCCATTTCCTCCACCTGGTCTTTTTCCACTTCAAAGACGGTCATCAATGGGACTCTCTCAGAGGCAAAGGCAATCACCTCATCATCCTGGTATACATGGCAGGGGCGAATGCCCCTCGGATCACGCATGACAAACATATCACCGTTACCCACCACACCACTAATGGCGTAGCCTCCGTCCCATGGTTCTGCAGACTCACTGATGATGGAGTGCAGATCGATCTGTTCTGAAATCAACTTGGGAATTTCACGACCATCGATCCCCTGGTCACGCATTTCATGATACAGGTTGGTGTGGTGTTCATCGAGATGAAATCCCATCTCCTCCAGAACCGTCTGGGTGTCTGTTCCAAAAACCGGATGCTGACCACGCTCGATCAACTTCTGGTTGAGCGCCCCGGCATTGGTCATGTTAAAATTGCCCATCACCATCAAGGTGCGGGTCGGCCAGTTGCTCCGCCGCAGATACGGGTGGCAGGAACCGGAATCAAACTGTCCGGACGTTCCGTACCTCAGGTGCCCCATCAACACCTCGCCACCGAAATCGAAGCGGTTTTTCACTTCGCTCGGGACTTCCGGGTCGATGATACCCTTACGCACCAACTTATTGAATTTCTTCATTTCACCGCGAAACACAGAACCCATGGAATCACGGGTCGCATCACGTTTGCGGAAAATATACGGCTGCCCCAGGGGCATATCCAACTTACAGCACCCAATTCCGATTCCGTCCTGGCCCCGGTTGTGCTGCTTTTCCATCAATAGGAATAGCTTGTTCAGGCCCCACAAAGGAGTGCCATACTTATCCTGATAATAAGAAAGGGGCTTGCGCAGACGGACCACGGCAATGCCACACTCATGCTTGAGAAAGTCACTCATGGATGATGGTTCTCCAGTTAATAATACAGATTAGGATCTTGTCAAATCAGGCGTCCATGGCAACACGCACACCTGAGGCATCCGTGATCGTTCCGATCTTCACCCCGCCAGGTCCGGAACCCAGAACAGCGTCCACCTGATCAGGGGAAACAATCACAACCCAGCCAAAGCCCATATTGAAGGTATGGAATTTATCGTCAGCGTCTACGAATTCAAAAACTTTCTGCATCGCTGCATTCTCCCAGTTGGGGATCTGAATGTCCGCACCATGGTTTGGCAGCAAGCGCTCCAAATTCTCAGGAAGGCCACCACCGGTGATATGAGCCATCGCCTTGGGCTTAACCCCGGCAAGCTTGATGTCCCTGACCACGTCATCATATAGACGGGTAGGTGCAAGCAGTTCCACAATCTCTTCACGGCTAAAGGCGTCACCATGCTCGGCAAGCACCCTGCGAATCAAACTCCAACCGTTGGCATGAGGACCGTCCGATTCATAACCAATCAATACATCACCGGTCTGAATCTGGGTGGGATCGATCAAGTCTGGTTTTTCACAGCAGCCGATGCAAAACCCGGAAAGCTCCACCACATCCTCAGGCACGATCCCTGGCATTTCGGCGGTTTCACCTCCGGCCAAAATACAGCCGCAAGATTCCAAATAATCGCACATGCCTGCAATCAGACGAGTGATCAAAGGCTTATCCAAGGCTGCAATCCCGATGTAATCCAGGAAAAGCAATGGGTCGCCCCCCGTGGTCAGGATGTCGTTGACGCTCATGGCGACCAAGTCCTTTCCCGCAGCCTCAAGCAAATCGTGCTCGAGCAAAAGCTCCAGCTTGGTGCCGACACCGTCACAGCCTGTCACCATTACCGGTTCCTTGTAATCGCTCAAATCATAGGCTGCGGCAAATAAGCCAAAAGCACCGAATAGTTGACGTTGAGCCTGCGTTCTGCGGACATGGGTGCCGATATCGCCAACGAGGGCAGCGGCTTCCCGAGTATCCACACCTGATTCCTTGTAGGTAAGTTTTCCGGACATAGCTGGTGAGAGAGGCTTTTTAGCAGCCCGCCGCCAAGAGGCAATGGTTTTCTGATTCGATCAACACTTATCGACACTTTTTTTCATTCTTTATTCTCCATCCCCTACTCCCTCGACAAACCACGCCAGCCCTTCTAATCTCTCTCCGTGCCTCTCACCCTCCACCCCGAATTTCTCAGCATGCCACGAGACCAACGCTACCTGCTGGCGATTTCCGGAGGTCGGGACTCCGTAGCCATGCTTCACGCCATATGGCATGCAGGCTACCACAAGCTGGTGCTCTGCCACCTCAATCACGGCCTGAGGGGTGACGAATCAGATGATGATGCACACCTTGTTCGCCAACTCGCCGAGGCCTTTGATCTCCCATTCGAGCTCGGGCATACCGATGTTCCTGCGCGGATGAAAGAGAAAAAAGAATCGATGGAGCTGGCCGCTCGAAGGTCACGGCACACCTTTTTTGCCAAGTGCTCCAACATCCACAACTGCTCCAGGGTCCTACTCGCACATCATGCCGACGATCAGGCCGAAACCATCCTCCACAATCTACTAAGAGGATCCGCCGGGCTCAGCGGCATGCCATTTTCAAACCAACTCCAAATCCCACCCGCCCCCGGCGCACCAGAACAGCCGCTGCAATTACTCAGACCCCTGCTCCACATCAGACGCAGCGAAATCAACCTCTACCTCGACCACCACAAGCTGAACTACCGTGAAGATTCCAGCAATCGCGAAGCCATCACAACTCGAAACCGCCTGCGACTCAAGGCCATCCCCATGCTCAACGATATCATGGACCGCGACATTGCGGTTTCCATCCTCAGAGCCCACGAAATTTCGAACGCGCAGCAACAGGCCATCCACGCCATCCTCAACGAACAAAACCTATTCGACCCCCAAGGACGGATCTTTTTACCCAAACTGAGACAACTCCCAGAGGCCCTCCAACTGAGCGCCATTCATCAGTATCTTAAAAATAAAAAAGTCCCGGACCTCAGCCAAGACGTCATCGCCCGCTGCCACAGTCTCATCAACGATCCAAACACAGCCAAGGTCAACCTGCCAGGAGGCTACCACTTCCAACGCAAAGAAAAACGGCTCTTTGTCACCCCCTCCCAGCCAAGCCACTGATCAACCAACCCACCCCACTCATGCGCGTCATCATTCAGCGAGTTTCCCAAGCAAGTGTCAGCATCAATCATGCGACCTCCGGAACCATTGGGCAAGGGCTGCTCATCCTGCTCGGAATCGTCGAAGGCGACAGTAAGGAAGACATCGATTGGCTGGTTGGCAAAATCTGCAAAATGCGTATTTTTCCAGACGAGCATGGTAAAATGAACCGCAGCTTGCTGGACATCGATGGTGAACTCCTCGTGGTAAGTCAGTTCACCCTGCACGCCAGCACCAAAAAAGGCAATCGACCCTCGTTTATTCAAGCCGCCCGACCGGAAACCGCCATCCCTCTCTACGAAGCCTTCCTGGATACCTGCACCCAATACAACCACAAACCTTGTGCCAGTGGTGAATTTGGAGCTGATATGCAGGTCTCCCTCACCAACGATGGCCCGGTAACCATCATCATTGACTCCAAAAACCGGGAGTAAGCTCTGCAAAGACGACCTCTGGCCTATCGCTTCAAACGCACCGCCGTACCACAATACGTGCAATAAAACCACTTGTAGAACATAGCATGCAAGGCAGTCGGGAAAATATACCCAATCAAAGGAATGTGATGAGCCTTACGGTTTTTAAGGCACTTTTTCGGAGCAAACTGACGCTGTCCACACACACGGCAACGAGCGACAATCCCCCAGAACAGGTAACAAAGAGCTGACAGGGCAAGAGCTGAAACCAGACCGATGGTCCACCACACCGCCTGAGGCCAGTCATACATCTGATCCACAAAAATCATCACCGGGACACCAAACACGGTGAGCACGAGAAGCAACTGGACCAAGACCGAGAAAAAAGCCGCTGTTCGAACCCGCCAGGGTTCAGGGTGCAAGACGCCGCGAACAAACCGTCTCGATTCCGGACTAATCCCGGCATTCAACCCGGCACTGACGGACACCACATCCCGCTGAGCCCCTTTGTCCAAGGGCTTCACATGGTGATCATCACTTTCCGCCTGGTTAAAATCCCGTATCCTCGAGGTCATCAAGCCCGTTCGTTTGACCTCGTTAATGCGCCGTTGTTGCTGTTTTCGCACTTTAGGCGTCACCACCTTCATCTCCACATCCCCTTGACAATCCGTCAACAACACCCCTTCTGCAATATCACTCACTGCCAAATTGTGTCGTTTGATTAATTCCGCCGGAACCGGCTCGGCCTCGGGAGAAACGTCCAGCATCGATTGCACCTCAAGATCATCTTCAAAGTTCACCGGCGATTCGGATTTTCGGCGATTCAGGTCAACTGGCACCTCGGCCACGGCAGCCAAAAAGGCCTCTCGTTCATCAGGTTGTTCTCCCGAATCAACAGAGGGAGCGACCCTCGCTGCACCCGCTTGCGCTCCTGCGACATAAGCATCACCAAGCGCCTTTTTCGCTTCTCCCTTCCAGTGATCCAACAATTCAGCCGTCGGTTCATGTGGGATCAACTCAAGCGTTCGGTTCGCCTTGATCAACTCATCAAGCAGCTCAACCGGGTTGGCCTCACACAACTCCTGAGCATCCAGATAGCCCACCGCCTCCAGTAAATCGAGCTCATCAGCGGGCAGGGATGCAATAGATTGTAATCGAGGCATAAGGATCAGAATAGAAAAAGACGTTGGCTAAACTAACCAACAAGTCGATGGTGGCAAGCTTCAAGTAAGGCAATAACCTAGACCAATGCCGCACGCATTTCCTCTAGCTGATCAAGCTTTTGTTGCCACTCGGCTAAACGTTCTTTTTCGCGCTCAACCAAGGCCGGAGGGGCCTTGTCAACAAAAGCCGCATTACCGAGCTTGGATGCGCATTTCTGCACTTCCTTACCCACTTTGGCAATCTCCTTGTCGAGACGTGATTTCTCAGCCTCAACATCGATCAAGCCTTCAAGTGGCATGTAAACTTCACCCAGATCAGACACCGCTGCCGGCGTCCCCTTCGGTGCCTCATAATCGGACTGGAGATCAATCACTCCGGCCCCGGCAAGCAAGGCCAAGGTTTCCGTTTCCCCTGCAACCCAGTCAGCAGCTGGCTTGATCACAAAACGCACATCCTTACGGTTGGCGACGTTGTATTCCGCCTTGAGATTGCGCAAGCGTCCAGCCGACTCATAAACAGCTGCCGCAATGGCCGCTGCGCGGGTCGATTCATCTTCGCTGAGCGAAGCCAATACCGGCTCGGATGGAACCTCCTGGTTCATCAAAAACTCACCCTCGGGAACAAATCCGAGACGATGCGACAGTTCCTCGGTGATATGAGGCATGTACGGGTGCAAATAGGCCAAATAGCGCTGCATCACCGTATCCATCACCGCCAAGGTGCGGGATTTCACCTGTTCATCATCGGAGCGCATATCTCCTTTTACGGCTTCCAGGAACTTGTCACAGTATTCACTCCAGAAAAAATCATAAAGCAATTGCCCAACCTCATTGAAGCGGTAATCAGCGTATGCTTTTTCCAAGTTAACAGCCAAGGTGTCGAGCTTCGCCAAAATATCCAAATGATACGCTGGCAAATCGGCAGAAACCTCAAAGCCATTCGTGGACAGCTCGGATCGCCCTCCGCTCATCTGGCGGAACCGGCAGGCGTTATATAACTTGTTGGCAAAGTTCCGACCTTCGGCCACCAGCGCGACATCAAATCGTACATCCGATCCAACCGGAGCGGTACGCAACAGACCGAAGCGCAAGCCATCTGCACCATATTCGTCCATCAAATCGATTGGATCAGGAGAGTTGCCGAGCGACTTGCTCATCTTCCGTCCCTTGATATCGCGAATGATGGAGGTGAAAAAGACATTCTTAAACGGCAGACCATCTGCAAAGCGGTAGCCCGCCATGATCATGCGAGCGACCCAGAAAAAGAGAATATCCGGCCCGGTCACCAAATCAGAGGTCGGGTAGAATTTAGCACGTTCATCATCCTGCATCGTGGCAAAAGGCCAGAGCCAGGAACTGAACCAAGTGTCCATCACATCCTCATCACGCACCCAGTTGTCCGGGTCGGATGGAGGCTCGGCACCCACATAGATATCACCGGCCTGCATGTCACTCACGTCGAGCGACTCCGCAGACTGCAAATCCTGAACCTTTTCCTTTTTATACCACACCGGAATCTGGTGCCCCCACCAGAGTTGTCGGCTGATGCACCAGTCCTGAATGTTTTCGAGCCAGTGGGCGTAGGTTTTACTCCAGCGTGCCGGACGGAAACTGATATCTCCCTGAGCAACCGCATCCGCAGCCTCCTGCACGCAGGGGTATTTCAAAAACCACTGCATCGAAATCCGCGGTTCGATCGGCACATCGGCACGTTCGGAAAAACCGACGTTATTGTCGTATTCTTCAACCCGGATCAGCAGTCCCAGTTCCTCAAGCTTGGCCGCTGCCTTCTTACGGGCGACAAAGCGATCCAATCCGTCCAGATCCGGGCACCCCGGGCAATTGACGGTACCATCCGGATGCAGCACATCGATGATTTCCAAATCGTGGCGCTCTCCGATTTCGAAGTCAGCCTTGTCGTGGGCAGGAGTGATTTTTAATGCTCCGGTTCCAAACTCAATGTCCACGTGCTCGTCAGCGATGATTTCGATCTCAGCCTCGGGGAATGGTCGGCGCACCTTGCGGCCGATGTATTGGCCATATCGCTCATCCTTCGGGTTCACAGCCACCGCGGTGTCCCCCATCAACGTTTCTGGTCGGGTGGTCGAAATCTCGAGATATTCGCCCGGGGAATCCACCAGCTCGTATTTCATGTAGTAAAGTTTCGACTTCTGAGGCTTCATGATCACCTCTTCATCCGAAAGTGCCGTCAGGGAAACCGGGCACCAGTTCACCATCCGTTTCCCGCGGTAAATCAAACCATCGTTGAAAAGCTCGGTAAAAACCTTCGCAACCCAAGCCGAGTAGTCATCATCCATGGTAAAGCGCTCCCGCTCCCAATCACAAGAGCAGCCAAGCCGCTTCAACTGCTGAATGATAATGCCGCCATGCTTTTCCTTCCAATCCCACACTCGATCCAAAAAGGCCTCGCGACCAAGGTCTCGTCGGCTTTTTCCTTCCTCATCTCGCAACTGCCTCTCCACCTTGGTCTGGGTGGCGATACCCGCGTGGTCCGTACCTGGCAACCATAGCACCTCCTTCCCCTGTTGCCGAGCTCGGCGAGCCAGGATATCCTGCATGGTATTATTAAGAACGTGCCCAAGGTGCAGAATACCTGTCACATTCGGAGGAGGAATCACGATCGAATATCCCTCTTTCTCGGAAGATTCATCAGCATGGAAACAACCGTGCTCAAGCCACGCGGAATACCAATTTTTTTCCACGGCTTGAGGTTCATAGGCTTTGGGCAGCTCGGACATGGCGCGGTTTCTGCCAAAGTCCCCCGGATTTGTAAAGGATGAACCCGCACACCATCCGAGATCCCCCCCAAGGGCAATTCACCACCATCTCCCATCTCCCATCTCCCATCTCCCATCTCCCATCTCCCATCTCCCATCTTCCATCTTCTTATCCCACTTGAAACTTGAATCTTTAATCTTGAATCTTAACGTCAGTCCATGCCAACAACCATCCTCGCCATCGAGTCAAGCTGCGATGAAACTGCCGTAGCGGTCCTCCGACACACCGACACCAAGGAAGGCTCGCAGGTCGAGGTTCTGGCATCCGAGATTTCCTCCCAGATCGATATCCACCGCGAGTTCGGAGGAGTTGTCCCGGAGCTCGCCAGCCGTAACCACTCACTCCATCTACGGCCACTGATCGAATGCGCCATGGAAGATGCCGGGGTGAACATCGAAGAGATCGACGCCTTTGGAGCCACCGCCGGACCAGGTCTGGCATCCTCATTGCTGGTCGGCAACACCACCGCCAAATCGCTGGCTCTGGCCACCGGCAAACCCTTCATCTCAGTCAACCACATGGAGGGCCACCTGCTGTCCCCCTTTCTTCACGAACCCGCACTACGCTCCAACCTCGCCCTGATCGTCTCAGGAGGCCACACCCTGCTCATCCAGATGAAGGCATTCGGCAACTACCAACGGCTCGGAAGCACACGGGATGATGCCGCGGGCGAAGCCTACGACAAGGTCGGTAAAATGCTCGGCCTCCCCTACCCCGGCGGCCCCGAAATCGAAAAACAGGCCCGATCAGGGTCAGCCGAAGCCTTTCAATTTCCTCGATCCATGATGAAAGATGGTCTCGATTTTTCTTTCTCCGGGCTCAAAACCGCCGTGCTTTACCAGCTGGAAAAACTCGACCCCGAAAGCGGACGGGCACCCGCCGACTCCATCCCCGACCTCTGTGCCTCTTTCCAAGCTGCCGTCATCGATGTTCTGGTCAGCAAAACCATCCGAGCCGCCCGGGCATGCGGAGAAACCACCATTTCTCTCTCCGGAGGCGTCTCCTGCAATCTTGCCTTACGTGAAGCGATGCAACGAGCCTGCGATCAGCATGGCATCACCCTTCTGATCGCCCCGCCCGCGCTATCCACAGACAATGCCGCCATGATCGCCTTTGTCGCCCTGCACCATCATCTTCAGGGGCAATCGTCAAGCCTACACCTCGATATCAACCCGAACCTCAAACTCACGTGATCACCCGTTCCTGCATCCTCGCCCTCGGCCTTTTTCTTGTCTGTAGCTTCCACCGGGCCCTTGCAGAAAACAACGATCCTCTCCGGGTTCTGGTCTGGAACGTCTGGCACGGAACCAACGATGTCGAACAAGGCCCTGAAAAAGCCCTGGCACTGATCAAACAAAGCAAAGCCGATATCTGCCTACTTCAGGAAAGCTATGACATCAACGGCGAGCGCCCACGCTTCGGGCCTTGGGCGGCCTCCCAGCTCAAATGGAACCACTGGCAAAGCAAAAGCCCCCACCTCTGTGTGCTCACCCGGTTTACCATCAAAAAAACTTTCTTCCACCACCCGTGGCACGCCGTCGGCACGGAACTCGAAGACGATCACGGCCGAACACTCCATGCCTTAAGTATCTGGCTCGATTACCGCAGCAATATCGCAACCTACCTCAAAGACCACCCCGACGCCTCCGACAAAGACCTCCTTCTCTCGGAGTCCTCACGGTCGAAACGGCTCAAGCAATGTCAGGAGATCATCAAATTCCTGGAGTCCTCATCCTTGACCAAGCTCAACACCCCGCTGCTCGTCGGTGGTGACTGGAATTGCCCGTCCCACCTCGACTGGACAACACAGACAACCGCCGCATTCAAGACCAGACGTCCATTGCAACTCCCCGTTAGCATCGCCATGCATGAGGCCGGTTTTTCTGACACTTACCGTAGCGTTCACCCCAACCCCGTCAGCCACCCGGGAAATACCTGGTCCCCATTGTTTCGACAGGACAAAGAAGGCAACCCGCTGCCCATGAACCGCATCGATCGACTCTACTACAAATCCAACGCCACCCGGCCCTTACTCAAACCGATTCGCGCCACTGTCTTCCCTGAACAACTCGAAGACAATGCCACCCCGATCAAAAAACGACTCTTCCCGAGCGACCACGCTGCCGTGCTCATCGAATTTGAATGGCAACCCGCCACCACAAAAAAATAAGACCTGAATTTGCGAACACACGTTTTGACAAACGGACCAATCCACGTAATATCCCCCTCATCATCATCATTACTTACTAACATGTACGAAGCTACAGGAAAACTCAAAGTCATTTTCGACACCCAAACCTTCCCAAGCGGATTCACCAAACGTGAATTTGTCGTCACCATCGGTGACCAAAACTACCCGCAGGATGTCAAATTCGAACTCATTAAAGACAAGTGCTCATGGTTGGATAATTTTCAACAAGACCAGGAAGTCACCATCAGCTTCGATATCCGGGGCAACGAATACAAAGGCAAGTACTACGTCAACCTCAACTGCTGGAAAATCGTCGGGGCCAATGCAGGAGGCGGCACCCAAGCCCCCCCCCAACAAACACCGGCAGGCAATGTGGCCAGCTCGGGGGAACCCTCGGCAGACGACCTACGGAGCGACGACATTCCGTTCTAACCAAACACAGTTCTAGACCTTCAATTATCTCAAACCTCGCGTATTCAACTACGCGAGGTTTTTTTGTTATACCAATGAGGCATTTGGCGGAGTGGTATGAGCATTCATCATCAAAGCCTCGCGAAACAAACCCGATCCACAAAAAGATCAAGACCCCGGAGGATCCGAAGCTTTGGATAGCGGCTTATAAATAGGGCGCGGTAAACGTCCCGTCCCAGTATCGCCGTGAGCACGCTGCTCGGAGATGGCCTTCGCAAGGGCTGAGGCAAGACGATCCCTGTATCCCGCACTCCGGCACAAGCGGGCCTCACTCGCATGGGTCAAATACCCAAGCTCGACAAGAACCGATGGAATCCGGGTATTGCGGGTAAGCCGCAATCGACGCCTAACCAAACCCCGGCTTCGATATTCCGAAGGGCTGACTTTGGCCAACTCGCGCTGAATACGCCACGCAAGACTATAACTATCCACCCGCCAATAATACGTTTCCGGTCCACGTGTGCTTCGTGACCTCGATGAGTTGTAGTGCAAACTGACCAAGATTGCCGAATCATAGCGATTCGCTTTAGCTACCCGGTCATCCAAATCCACAAATTGATCCGAGCTGCGTATCATCACCACCTTGAACTTGCCCGCCAGCTTCCGTTTGAGTCTCTTGGCCGTATCCAGAGCCAAATCCTTCTCCACCGCCCCATGCCCACGAGCCCCCGAATCCTTGCCTCCATGTCCGGCATCAATGATCACGGTCCGAAACCCTTTCGGACCCGGACGGTGCCCCCAATAATCCCGCTTCAAACTTTGTTTGCCAGCAGATGGGGTGTCCCCACCTCCGGAGTGCGCACATGCCGCCAAAAAAATCGAGATACACACAAGCGATCCCGCAGCAAATCTCTTGCAGCGACAAACGCCCACCCGGTGAATCAATAATGGCATCCCGAACATTAGTCACAAGATTGCAGATTTGCACATAAAAAGATCATTCCGCCACCATGGCATCTAGCAACTCCCGTAAATCAACCGTGCAGACGGTCGTCAAGGTGTCACTTTTTGCGTATGGCAAAATCAAGCGGTCGCCATGAATCATCGCTCCGCAACTATACACGACATTGGGAACATAGCCCTCCCTTCCATCACCTTCAGGTTTGAGCAATGGCTCCTTCAAGGCACCGATCACTTTTGTCGGGTTGTTCAAATCAAGCAACAAGGCCCCCAGACAATACTGCCGCATCGGCCCAACCCCATGCGTAATGACAAGCCATCCTTCGGGCGTTTCCAAGGGGGATCCACAATTGCCAATTTTAATAAACTCCCAAGGATATACTGGCTCACGGATCAAAATCGGATCCGACCAGTAATGTAAATCATCGGCATACATTAAAAACAAATTTTCATCGTCCAAGCGCGACAACATCGCGTAACAATTGCAGATTTTACGAGGGAACAGTGCCATACCTTTGTTTTTCACCGCAGGCCCGTGAAGCACTCTGGCTCTGAAATAAAGAAAATCCTGGGTTTCCATCAACTGGGGCAAAATCATTCGCCCATTATACGCAGTATAAGTGCCAAAGTAGGTCACCGTTCCATCATCGTCGACAAAACGCACAAAGCGGGCGTCTTCGATACCATTGCTTTCATTCACCGAAACAGGAAAGACAATACGCTCGGAAATCGGAATCTCTTCGGAAAATTCAATATCATAGTTCGCCTCAGCCAACCAATGAATCCGGTTAATCACATGATCTTCATCGTCAGCAACATCTCCATGACAGGTTAGCGTCGACTTGATTGCCTCTCGAAGGTCATCGATGGTAATCAACGGGCCCAATTTATCCAATACCGGCTGCAAGCAGGATTCGTCCATCTTTAAGGCACGGAGCTTATGCATGAACATCGCCTTGCGAAACACTGGATTCGTCACACGTTCCGGAGTGGTCACAAACTCCGAGGCATCATCAAGTTTCACCTCGTAATCCGCACCTACCACTCCAGTCCTGAATGCGATCGAGGAAATATGTCCTTCCCCGGTCGCCCTTAAACTCATGATGAAGCGAACTTCTCCCGGGCTCAAGCCACTCTGATCAGGATGGGCTACAATCGAAGGATTGAAGAGCGCGGCAGCCTCTAACGAGTATTCATGTGAAAACAAAGCTCCGATGTAGAGCTTCCTATTCTCTGACAAGGATTCGGGATCTGGAATATGATCGACTATTTGCTCATAACGCTTGGCCCACACCTTTCGGATACCTTTGTGACGTGTTCCAAAATCCTCCCGGGTTCGGGCCAGATCGTCAGACACTTCTTGCTCGGACATCGCCAATGTCCGTTTGATAATATGTTCCCAGCGAGCGGGATCGGGGTTAAAGGGTCTCACGAGGACCCGGGTGTCATCAGGTAACAACTCGATGCCCGTCGGATGTATATGGGGGGGGTGCATGCCTATTTCCTTTCTGTCTTTGTTGCCGCGCCAGCATAAGCTCTACCAGAGCCAGATGGAACACGATCGTTGATTCAGCTCCTTGATTTGAATTGAGGCGGTCTGCTTGCAAGGCATCATGGCAGCCACCGGTCGTTTCATCGTAAAGTTTCAAACCGAGATCATTATGGCCGGTAAACCACGCCAGACAAAAATCAGCCTGGGCCTGCCAAAACGGATCCCCGGTTGCAGCTTCCGCCTGAAGGCAAGCCGACACCATCGCACTGGCCTCGAGCGGTTGTTGGTCGAACTGCGCTCTTTCCCCACCCTTTTGCCAGAATCCATAACAACCCACTGGAGAAAACCATCCACCTTCCGCCGTCTGAACCTCCACTAGCCAGCGCAAACTATCCAGACCCACTTGCAGACACCGCTCACTGCCCATCCGCTGCCCACTTTGAATCAAGGCCTGGGATAAACGAGCGTTGTCATATGCTACAACAGATTCAAACCAAGCCCAAGTATCCCCCGTATGGTGTTGATACAAATCCAGAAGGCGGTCCACCAGAAGCTGCCGCATCCGAAGAACTTCCCGGTCTCCGGGGCAGCTCTCCAAATACGCATTGATCGCCAACAAACCAAAAGCCCACGCCCGTGGTGATGTCACTTTAGCCAATTGGGCCAATCCCCTGTGAAAAAGCATCGCACACACTTCACGGTGTCCCAAATCACCGGTCCACGCCACCCCGACACCGACCGCCCACATCGCCCGGGCATGACTGTCATCTGACCCCTCCAACTCCATCCACTCCAAGCCACGACTCATAAAGTTGCGGAACTTTCTGGTCCGGGGTTCAAACGCGTCCCACAAAAAAGCAAGATAGGTTCCGGCCAAAGAACAAAACGCATCCTTTCCCTTACCGTCACATTCTAACTGACCAGCCAACACAGTCAAAATATACGCCCGTGCATTATCGTCCGAACAGCATCCTTCGGCATTGTTCGGCACATTGTGAACCGCATGCTGAAACATGCCCAAATGACTCGTCATCTCCACCATATGCTGAAAGTTCAATGGAGGAAGATCCCGCTGCACAGGCACCCGATTCACCACTCTGCCACTCCGCTGTGCCCGTGCCCGCTCAAAACTCGCCATGTAATTCCGGGCGGCGTGAGGCCAGGTCATCGTCCTCCCCATTTCATAGGCGCGCTTCCTTACTGCGGTCATCAAACATGGATCCCCAAGGTAACGGTTCACAGCTTCCGTGATCGCTTCATGATCAGAAAACGGAACCAAAATCCCCCGCTCATCACTGAGCAACTCCTGTGCATGCCAATAAGGAGTTGAAACCACCGCCTTCCCCGCACCAAACGCATAGGATAAAGCACCCGATGTAATCTGGGCCTCATTCAAGTAGGGCGTCACATAGATGTCTGCAGCTTCAATCATCGCGGTCAGTTCATCCAAATCCATAAACCGATTTTCAAACTTCACATGTTCGGCTACTCCAAGATCTTCTGCCAGCTTTTGTAACATCCCCCGGTAAGCCTCCCCCTCGTGCGCCCGCAAATGAGGGTGCGTCACGCCGGCAATCACATACACCACTTCCGGGTTCTCTCTTATAATTCCAGGCAATGCCCGAATCGCACACTCCAACCCTTTGTTAGGAGATAATAAACCAAAGGTTAACAATACGGTATTTCCTAACACACCAAACCGTTCCTTGTTATATTCCGGGTCAAGGAAAGGCACATCAATCACTCCATGATGAACCACATCCACTTTTTGTTCTGGCACTCCGTATACTTCAGCCAACATCTCCCGCCCATGGTCCGCCATCACCACAAACCGATCACACAAGCGATGAAGCCCCATCATCACTCGACGTTGTTGTTCATTAGGCTCCCGCAAAATCGTATGCAGGGTAGCGACAACCGGCATTGTCACCCGCTCCAATAGCTCCAATAAATACACCCCGCAATCACCACCAAAAATACCAAACTCGTGCTGCACCGACAGCACTTCAACCCCTCTCAAATTCAAAAAATCAGCGGCCTGTGCATAGGCCGCTTCATCCTCCTGATCGATCTCATACATCACACAATTCGGATACGCGTGTGACTGCCCGGGGTCCGTCATTGCCACAACCTGACACGCCGCCTCCGGGTACTCCGTCGCTAGCGCCCTGCGCAAATCCGTCGTAAATGTTGCAATCCCACACTGCCTGGGCACATGCCCTCCTATCCATGCTATGTTTCGAATTCGCGGCTCCTTAATCATCGTTCATCGATCCCGGATTCATCAGGATACGACACGGACTCAGAACCCAGAACAAGCCACACGCCGGAAACAAATAACGCATTATTCCATTAACATCCTGCCCAAACCAACACCACCGTCAAGAGCTTTCTCATTCCCTAACTTAAGCTAACTATTTACTCGAGTGCTAAAATTACAGCATTTAAACTTGACCACCCACGCTTTAAATGCTGTTTTTCCAGCACCATGAATTCATCTTTCCTTTTGTATCTGATTCCTTTAACCCTCGGTCTCTGCTCCTGCAGCAGCCACTTGTTACCCTCTGACCTTGCATACGCCTCCGCTCGTGAAGCTGGCTCCAGCCCATCCAGCAAATCGAATCCATCCAGTCGTCGGGTGCTACTAAAATCAGGAAGCATGAGTTTGGAGGTCGAGGATGTAGCCGCAGGCACCCGGCAAGTCACCAACCTGGTGAAGCAAGGTCGCGGGCAAGTACTCACGATGGACAGCGACAAAAACGACCGTGGAGCCACCCATCTTGAACTGACGATCCCCAGCGACCAACTAGAAAAAACCATGGATCAGATTGGTAAACTCGGAAAAATCACCTCCCGGCGTGTCCACACGAGAGATGTCACAGATCAGTGGATCGACCTTCAGGCAAAGATCAACAACACCCGGGCATTGCGCAACCGGCTGAGGGAACTGCTTCAAGCTTCGACCTCGGTTGAGGACACCTTGAAGGTGGAACGTGAGCTTGCACGTGTGCAAGCCGAACTCGACACCCTCGAAGGCACAATAAAGGCCATAACCAATCACAAGGCCTACAGCAAGCTGAGTGTGAGCATCACAAAAAAATCGATCCCCGGCCCGGTCGGCTTCGCCGTTAAAGGCACTTGGTGGGGGGTGAAAAAACTCTTTGTCATCCAGTAAGGACAAGCTCAACGGCCCAAACCTCGATTTTCAACATTCACACACACTTTCCACTGCCTAAACCCAAGCTGGACATGGTGCCGCAAGCCACTAGGATGTCCGCCCATGAATTGCGACTTTCTTGTCATCGGCAGCGGGATTGCCGGACTTTCTTTTGCCATTCGGGCAGCAGAGCACGGTCAGGTCATCCTCATTTCGAAAGGCCAGGCAACCGAAACCAACACCTGGCGGGCCCAGGGTGGTATTGCCAGCGTACTCCCTGAAGGGTTTCGCGAGCAAGGGGATCAGGTGGAAAGCCACGTCGAGGACACGCTCGATGCCGGAGCCGGACTCTGCGATGAGCAAGCGGTCCGAACCATCCTCACCGAAGGGGCCGAAACCATCGACGAGCTGATTACCTGTGGAGTCGATTTTGATCGTGACGGAGATCATTACTCACTGGGAAAGGAAGGAGGACACAGTCACCGACGTATCCTGCACGCCAAGGATACCACGGGTAAGGAGATCATGCAGTCGCTGCTGGCAACCGCCAGCGTCCACCCGAACATCACGATCCTGGAACACCACTTCGCCATCGATTTAATCACCAGTAGCAAACTCGGAGCCGCCTCAGAAGACCGAGTGCTCGGTGCCTATGTTCTCGAAAAACAGAGCGGTGACGTACATATCTTCCGCTCGGACCGCGTAGTGCTCGCCACCGGAGGATGCGGTAAAGTCTACCTTTACACGACCAACCCGGACAGCTCAACCGGAGATGGGCTGGCCATGGCATGGCGAGCTGGAGCCACGGTCGCGAATATGGAATTTGTCCAGTTCCATCCGACCTGTTTCTTCAACCCTGCCGCCACGGGGGCAGCGGCTCGATCATTCCTTGTCTCCGAGGCCGTTCGGGGCGAAGGCGGAATCCTGCGAGGTGAAGATGGCAAAGAATTCATGCACCGGTATGACCGCCGCAAATCACTCGCCCCGCGCGACATCGTCGCCCGAGCCATCGACCACGAAATCAAACGCACCGGTGCCCAATGCGTCTATCTCGACGTCACCCACAAACCCACCGGCTTCATGCGGGAGCGCTTCCCCCATATTCATCAAACGTTACTCGACTTCGGTCTGGATTGTGAAAAAGAACCGATTCCGGTCGTTCCCGCAGCCCACTACCAATGTGGCGGCGTGCTGACCGACGTCGACGGCAGAACCGACATCCGAGGCCTGTTTGCCATTGGAGAAGTCGCTTGCACCGGACTGCACGGAGCCAACCGCCTCGCTTCGAACTCCCTGCTCGAGGCCCACGTTATGGCCCGTCGGGCGCTCAACAAAGTCATCAGGGTTCACCCTTTAAACAAACAGGCCAGCCAAGTCCCTGACATCCCAGCCTGGGAGCACGGCGATACCGCCCCACACGATGAACAAGTGATCATTTACCACAACTGGGATGAAATTCGCCGCCTGATGTGGGACTACGTTTCCATCGTCCGCACCAGCAACCGACTCGAACGCGCCGCCAACAGACTAAGCAACTTACGCCGGGAAGTGCGAAGTTTTTACTGGGGACATCGGGTCACTTCTGATATCCTCGAACTCCGCAACTTGGTAGCCTCCGCTTCCATGGTTGTGGATTGCGCCCTGCGCCGGAAGGAGTCCCGCGGAATCCACTACACCCTCGACTTCCCCGATAAAGACCCTCGGCAGTGCCAGCCCACCACCCTGCGTCGATTCTAAACCTCCCCCCGAACACCCACATTTACCCAAGCATCCAAGCAACGCGTTATGTCAGTGATACGGACCATCTACACCCTCAGCCTGATCCTTTGTTGCCTCTCTGCCGAGGCCCAGGTGAGCTCGGCCAAGCCTCAGAGCCAGACCAGCCATCGCACCACCACCAGTACGGGGCCGCGAATCCACACCCCGAGAGCCCCCAAAAATCCTTTTCAAGCCATTCAATACCCTTGGCGAAAGAACATCACTGCCACGGTGTTCTGGATCGGGGAAAAACCCACCGCTCGAAACCCAACCCCCAATCATGCCAGCTCATGGGACACCAAGTGGCAACAAAACTACGGTGGCTATGACAACCCGGACAAGGCCGCCCGTATCGGCTACCGGCCCAAAGCCTTCACTCCCCGCCTCAACCCCTTCTACATCGCCCTGCCATTCAACGATTGCCTCAACCACCGGACCCACCACCCGGTCGCCCACCGGGTCATTCCCTGGTGGCACAAACGGGCTGATAAACGTCCGGGAAAAACCGCCTGCAAGGGGCGCTGGGTCCAGATTGTTCATGGTCGGCGGGTATGCTACGCACAATGGGAAGATTGCGGTCCCTTCACCACCAACGACTGGCAATACGTTTTCGGTGGCAAACGACCAAAAAACGAGCACAACAATGGAGCCGGCATCGACGTCTCCCCAGCGGTCCGCGACTTTCTCGGCATGGGGTGGTCGGCCAAAGTGCACTGGCGTTTTATCGACTTCTCACAGGTTCCACGCGGTGCCTGGTCCCAATACGGCAGCAACAACCCGTTTATCCATGCCCACCTTGACCCGGACCGGCAGGCGAAAAAAGAATACATGGAGTATCTTAAACGCCTCCGCGACGAGTCATACAGGAAGAAAAATAGCCGGAGATAAGTGCCAAGCGGATATGATCTGGCAATACCCGAAGTCGACCAGGTAAAAAAAATGTCGTTTTTTGTAAAACTTGTCTTGCCTTTTTCGCTCGCTCACCCTAATTCGTCCCCGCACACGTTCTACGACGTTGTCACCTGTGCGCGGGTGGCGGAATTGGTAGACGCGCTAGACTAAGGATCTAGTCCGAGTTAATCGGGTGCGGGTTCGATTCCCGCCTCGCGCACCACTTATAAAAAGCTCTCCTTCCATCACGGATCGAGGGCTTTTTTGTGCCTCCATCTCATTCACCCAAGCGAGGTGGGATGAGAACCTTCCGAAAGTGAGCGCAGCGAACGAAGGACTGAAGTTCGAGCGCACAAAGCCCGTGCATCACGGGCCCTCCCTCCCGCAGGAAATCCGGAGGAGGATTTCCTCACATCAGCACAGCCAGAGCGGAGCGATGGCATTCCCGCCTCGCGCACCACTTATAAAAAGCTCTCCTTCCATCACGGATCGAGGGCTTTTTTGTGCCTCCATCTCATTCACCCAAGCGAGGTGGGATGATACCACTCCGCAAAACAGACGAGACGATTGATCGTTGTTGAGGTATGTGGAAAAGCACTGCGTGATCCATGAGAGTTCCGGATGAATGACCCCTTTGGCTTTGTTTCTCCTTAGTCATGGTGCCCGCACCATTCCTTCGTCGCGCCTTACCAAAGAACTCATTCATCTCGGCTATCGCCCCGTCTGTTTTACTACTTGGTATGAGAACCCTCCGAAAGTGAGCGCAGCGAACGAAGGACTGAAGTTCGAGCGCACAAAGCCCGTGCATCACGGGCCCTCCCTCCCGCAGGAAATCCGGAGGAGGATTTCCTCACATCAGTACAGCCAGAGCGGAGCGATGGCATTCCCGCTGATCTTTTCACCTCCTGAAAGGTGAGTCGAACCATTGATCAAAATGCTCTAAGATCTTCTTCTGCGAAAGATCCAACCTGTAGCCCCCAGACCAAGCAACAATGCAGAGGATGGCTCGGGAATCTGAGTGAGACGCACTGCATTCAAACGCGTGCGGTTATTTGCATTATTTTCTCTGAGGAAGATATCATAGGAAGACGCGCCGTCAGATAAAAAGGTAAAGCTTGCCGCTGGACCTGATGACGAACTTGCCATGTTATTGGTCACAATACCGTTTCCCTGCAACATACCGTCAATCGTGGCATCCGCATTTTCGCTCCCATTGGTCCGCAGACCCAGGATCTGATCACCTAAGGTAATGAATGAGCTATCATATGACCAAACCTCGACCTGCCATGTACCTGCGGCAAGATCACCCGCAGCGCCAAAAAGCAGAATAATGGCCTCATTACCACCATCATCAAAAGCAAAATCACCTACCAATGCATCAGGATTGGGGGATGCCGTACTGCCCCGCAACCTGGCACCATCAGAACTGGCAATTCCAAATACCACCCCTCCCACATCAACAGAGCCACCATTTCCACTATGCACCGCATTCAAACCTGTCCATCCTGGAGCCGTAAGCACATTATCCGCATCATTAATATCGATGGAATAGGTCGTGGCCGCCCTAACAATCGCAACAGAAGTAAATAGAAAAACCAGAACTTTCATACTTACTTTGTATTCAATCATGCCATGAGATGTCAAATGAATTAGCCACGATCGACTCACCTGCTGGCCAAAAGGTTTCACTGTCTTCTCCATCATCAATGAATCGCCCCCCGCTATGACCACACCACAACTGGCACCAAGCTAAGAGTTGCCCCCTCCTTGGCTCGTGCTCTCGCTGGAATAAAGGTTCCCTTTCCGGCTCTCACAACCGGGCCTAAGAAACAACCCTGCCAAGGCGTTGTAGACAGTGAAACCCGCTCACCTTCTTGCTTACTCACCCTTAACCGATCAACACACGATGAGCCTACATGCCCGATTATCACCAGAAGTCCTTCGCCGCCTGGAAAGCCAGCAGCGAAACTCAACCATTGCCAGTATCCTGATATCAATACTCAGCTTACTCCTCGTCGGCATCATCCTGCTTTGGGTTCTGCTGCCACCGATTGAAAATTTCACTCCGGAAATTGTTTCCTATCATGCAAACAGCGAAGAACCTGACCCCGTCCAGAAACGGGAAATGACGCGTAATGTGGAGCGAAAACCCTCAAGCCCATCCTCATCCATAGCTAAAGTCATCGCCGCTAAGGTGGAGGCTGTCACAGCCATCCCCATCCCGGACAACGTCAATTTCATTCCATCTCTGGATTTCGGAGATGGTGACGACTTTGGCGAAGGCTGGGGTGACGGCTTCGGCTCTGGCAGTGGTGGTGGTTTCGGATCCGCCAGTAAAATTGACGGCAGCATTTCCGGCTACCTGTATGACTTCAAACAGGACCGCCATGGCAAAGCTGTCAGTGGTTACAATATTCAAACCCGCTCGCATTTTACCGATCCAATCAACCGCCTGCACCGGTCAAGGTTCAGCCAACCATCCTTGGCTAAGTTCTACAAAGCCGATCAAAACCTGTATCTACGCTACGTCGCCATTCCTTTCTCCAATGCCAGTGACGGACCTCGGTTTTTCCAGGCTGAAGAGGAAGTCAAACCCAGCGGATGGATTGCCCACTACAACGGCCGGGTCACCGCCCCCAAAAGCGGAACCTTCCGCTTTGTCGGAGCCGGAGACGACTATCTCTCGGTGCATGTCGACCGGAAATTTCGACTGGTGGCCGCTTGGTCGGATATTCAGGGATCCGTGACTGTCCGAGGAGCCAACGCTTCGGACGCCCCTGTCCACCGCAGTGCCATCGGGGCCGCTCCCCTTACCTACGGCTCATGGTTCACCGTTCGCAAGGGACAGGAGCTGGATATCGGCATCACTCTGGGAGAACGTCCTGGAGGCAAGGTCGGGTTTATGCTCATGCTTGAAGAAAAGGGAGCCCATTACCGGGAAACTGCCGAGGGCAGAAAAATCCTCCCCCCCTTCACCATGGGGCCTCTTTCACCGGAGGATCTGGACAATTTGGAGAAATTTCCAGGCTGGGAGTGGGAATTTGTCGATGTCCCGGTCTTTAAAGCCAGGGATTAGGCACACGAATAATACCAAGTAGTAAAACATCCGGAACTCTCATGGATCACGCTGTGCTTTTCCACATACCTTAACAACGATCAATCGTCTCGTCTGTTTTGCGGAGTGGTATTAGCACCATAAAAAAGCGGAAGGAGTTCACCCTTCCGCTTTTTGATTGCTTTGAAATATACTATCCGTAAAGCGTCAGATGATTAAGCCAATGTCAGGACCTTTTCGATGATCCGTTTGGGGTTCGGCAACTGCTCATCCTCGATGTGAGGCGAATAAATCGCCGGAGCATCCAAAGCGCAGACGCGCTTCACGGGTGCATCCAAATGATCAAAGGCATGCTCTTGGATCAAGGTGGTAATCTGAGCAGAAACACCGCAGAACGGCTTACTCTCATCGACAAGCACCACCCGGTTGGTTTTCATCACGGTGTCGATAATCGCCTGCTGGTCGAGCGGACGGATCGAACGTAGATCGAGCACCTCGGCATTGATCCCATGTTCAGACTGCAAGGTCTCGGCTGCTTCCAGCGCGCGCAGGACGGAACGTCCGTGGGCAATCAGCGAAATGTCAGAACCTTCACGTTTGATGTCGGCCTTACCAAGCGGCACCAGATGGTCACCATCTTCAGGATCGGGCACCGGACCTTTGGTTCCGTAAAGCAAGGTGTTCTCCATGACATAGACCGGATCGTTGTCACGAATCGCGGTTTTCATCAGTCCCTTGACATCGGCCGGAGTGGCTGGTGAGCAAACTTTCAATCCGGGAAAGGCTGCAAACAATCCTTCCGGACAGTGCGAGTGAGTCGCACCAACGGCCGTTCCACCATTGGCAGGCCCTCGCATGACAATCGGGCAATGGCACAAGCCACCGGACATATAACGCACATTGGCGGCGTTGTTGACCAACTGGTCAAAAGCGACGGAGTGGAAGGACCAAAACATCAGCTCCATCACCGGGCGAACACCCAGCATTGAGGCGCCGATGCCCATGCCGATGAAACCGGCCTCGGAAATCGGAGTGTCAACAATACGCTTGTCACCCCATTTATCCCAAAGCCCTTCAGTCACCTTGTAGGCACCGTTGTATTCAGCCACTTCTTCACCCATGACAACAACATTTTCATCACGGGCCAGTTCTTCGTCCAGAGCTTCGCGGATCGCGTGGCGGTAGAGGAGTTCTCTCATAATCTTTATTCAGTTAGATGGTTTCAAATTTCGGATCCACGCCCATTAGTCGTTAAAGAAATGGCGTCCGGTGTTTGCGGCCTCCGTATTATTGTCGGTCTCCCAATACACATCGTCGAAAATCTCAGCCACCTCAGGAGCGGGAGATTCAATGGCAAAAGTGGCCGATGCATTCGCTTCTTGCTTAGCCTCTTTATCGATGGCATCCGCTTGTTCCTCGGTGAGCACGCCCTCTTCGACCAGTCGGCGGCGCCAGAGGCGAAGCGGGTCATGGTGGGCGCGATATTGGTTAATCTCCTCCGGTGTCCGGTATTTCTTGGCATTGGCATCCGCCACCGAGTGCCCGTAATAGCGATAGGTATCGATCTCGAGCACGGTTGGCTTAGACTCTTTTTTCGCCCGTTCCATGGCGATCTGGGTTTTGGCCCGCACCTCGTAGAGGTCCTCGCCATTCACCACATCCCACTCCATATCATAGGCCTCGGCTCGTTGGGCGAGGCAATGTTTATAGGCGCTCGAACGAGTCTGGCTGGTTCCCATCGAATATCCGTTATTCTCAATCACATAGACCACCGGCAATTCAAACAATGCGGCGATGTTGAGCGATTCGTGAAATGCTCCCTGGTTGACAGCTCCATCACCGAGATAGCAAAGGCAGCACCCTTCCTGATTTTTATATTTCACCCCATAGGCAAGACCAAGGCCGAGCGGGGTCTGCCCCCCGACGATGCCGTGTCCACCCCAAAAATTGTTTTCGGGATCAAAGAGGTGCATTGAGCCACCTTTACCTTTGGAAGCACCCGTCGCCTTACCAAACAGCTCGGCCATGCAGGGGTTCATTTCCATGCCAACGGCGAGAGCGTGGCCGTGGCAGCGGTAGGCGGTAATCACGTGGTCGTGCTCACCACACAGCGACACGGTTCCCACGGCCACCGATTCCTGACCGATGTAGAGGTGAAGGAAGCCCCCCATTTTACCTCCGTTGTAATGCTTCAATGCGGTTTGTTCGAATCGGCGAATTCTCGCCATCTCCCGGAAAAAATGAATTTTATCTTCGGGAGTCAAAGACCGGTTCACATCGGCCTGGGCGTAATCTTTAAGTGCTGGAGTTGGTGGCATCGTTCAAATGATCGGGATTGGCGTCATTCACTTAATGGCTGACGCGGCGACGATCAAGCTGAATCCGAATGACTGACAAGCAAAATCCGCAAGGCTCATGACGATTTTTGCGCCAAAATCGCCCTCAAACCCACGAATTTACAGCTTATTTGATCACCCAGCCCTTTTCCACCACGCGGGAAATCATGACATCCTGAGCGCGCTTACTTTTCTCTGGATAGTAAACTTCGAGGGTAAAACGCCCCTTGGGCTGTGACAACAAAGCCCGTGCCGCCGGATCCTGCTCGTTCTCATTTAACGTGCGGCTGTAGGCAAAAAAGACCTCGCCACTCACCGGGTGAGTCAAACGGTAACAGCGGTATCCCTTCTCCGCAGACCACTCCGGGTGCGTATTTTGAGTGGGCTCCAAGACACAACGGATCAATCGGGCGCCGCGCGGCTGCTCCTTCTGGATGCCGAGCCACGCCTGATCTTGGTAGATCACAAAGCTTTCCCAGTCCACCCGGAACCCCGCCAACGTTTTTTCGAGCACGATATGTTCAGAAGCCAGTCCCACACCGTGAAGTTTGACCACCATAAAATCCCCAAGGTCCGTGGCTCTGGGATCGGCAGCCACTTGAACCATTGGGCCGTCTCTGTTCCAGCGATACCATCTCTGCATTTTCTCTTCAATCTGGGGCGTCTGACGCACCATGGGATATCTCTCCCGCCAATTGCCTGCTTTAAAGAACTCGCGTAAAAAAACCGTCACATCCGCAGTGCTTAAGGCCAGTTCGAGATTGGGGCCTGCACCAGGCACCGCGGATGAAGCATCCTCTCCCTCCGTCGAACCCTCACCACCCGGAACCTCCACCCCCGGCCCAGCCGAAGCCACGAGCTGTTTCTCATTTCCAGACAATAGAAAATTCCACAACAAGAGCGCAATCGATAAGACCAACAACGATCCGGAAGCCAACAAGACCTTCCAAGACAAGGGAAGAGCTCCCTCTGCCCGCTGCGCCGCTTCCTTGGCAACCTTGCTTTTGCGTGACACCTCAAACAAATGCCCGCACTTGGTGCACTCGACGAAGTTGGAGCGACGTGGACGCTCTAAAACCAAATCATCGTAGTGACGATCGATGCGTCCGCCGTCACCGTTCTCTGCCATGGCAACAAGTGTAGCTTAGCGGCGGCGGCGAAGCAATAAGGAGATACCACCGAGACCGAGCAAAGCAATCGAGGAAGGCTCGGGAACCGCCCCGGCAAAACTCGAATTGTGGTCGATCACCGCCCAGACTTTGTTGCTTCCGGTGTGAACACCCCAGGCACCCAGCTCAGGATCTGAATCAGAACCGCCAAGCGAGGCGAGATAACTTTCATAACTACCGGAGAATCGTTTATCCTGGAGGTAGGCCTGAATGCCGGTGGTTCCTTCTGCAGTTGTCACGGTGCCTCCAAGGATATCCAGAGCCACCACATCCGAGTTACCGAGCACGGCATTCACCCAGATGTCCTGTAAAGATTCACCCGCACCGGGGTCGGTGTCGTATTCAGTCAACCAGACTACCTGCATCGCGCCTTCACCTTCCGTGAGAACCGTGTCGTCATAAGTGAGTTCAACCACATGCATGACGCCATCCAGGCCGGTCAGATCGAGGATATCGGTGGCAAAATCACTCACTCCACCCTTGTCCCCATACAAATCGGTGCTAGCTGCGTCCTCGATTTTGGTAAAGGACATCGAGACCGTCGTTCCTGACTCCAAGGTCTCCGAACCCAAAATAGCAGCAGAAGTTGCAGCAAAGCCGGTGCTGGAGTTGTCACCTGTGTTGGTCAGGCTTGGTGAGACCGACCCAAATTCAGTCCCGGCACCATAGCTCTGGCTTCCGGATGCACTGACCTGCTCGACCACCCTCTCGAAGGTGTAAACGTGCTGTTGCCGGGTTGCATACGTATTCAATCCGCCGCCATCCGCAATCCGGTCATCACTTACTCCAAGATTGGCAAAATGGCTGCCGATATCAAACTGATCTTCGGTTTCAAAAGTGAAAACCGACTCAAAGGTTCCACCAAGTTCACCTGCTCCACCGACACCCGAACCGTCAAACACGGCCGTCATGGTCGAAGCTTCGCCTGGGGCAAGCACCTCATTACCCACACGGCTAACCGTCCAACGGTCACTGCCCTCGAACGATTGCGGGGTAACCCGAACGGAGGCCTGTTCGCCAGCCAAGGCCCGGTCCACGTTGCTGACCGTAATGGCATCACCATCATCCAGCAGATTGCCCGCGGGTGCAGTAACGTCGAGATCAGCCCGTCCAATCGTGTGCGTATACACACCGAAGGTGTCGCTCGCAATGACACTTTCACCGCTTAAGCCCTCACCGGACACTCGGCCATTACCGAGGTTGACTGCAATCGTGCCCTCAAAAACGTCTCCCACTGCTCGAGACCCATGAAGCTGAAAGGCATCATTTACACCAATGGCCGTGTGTGTGTTCGTGCTGTTCACACGGTGGGTCGGACCATTATTCAAACCACCGTAACCATGGTTATATGCCTCATCCGCAGAAAGCGCAACCGAGCTAAGATTAACATCGTCAAAGAGATACACATGCTGATCCTTGATATCGATCTGGTTGTTTTCAACATTCGCCCAAGTATAGGTCAGGTTGAGTCCTCCTTGAACCGACTCATTGGCCAGGCCGGCACCTCCGTTTTCCAAGGTCGTGATACTTCCGGCTCCGGCATTCAAGGTTTTGTTAAAAGTTCCGGTAGCACTGCGGTCCACCGTAAAGTTCGCAGTCACCCCGACCACAGCCTCTTGTCCGGCCACGCCGGTAAAGTCCTGATCACCACCAGAGTAGACAGCCGTGATGCCATCGCCACTGTTGGATGAGAAGTCCGATAGGCGCACACGGGTGTATTGATCATCCGCTCCCAGTGATTTGTAGGTGATATTACCAGCCTGACTCACCGACTGGGTAGTGGCAGAGACCATCTGCCGACCAAGATAGGTTTGTAAATTCCCGCTTGTACTGCTTGCGGAAAGTTGCCGATTATACAATGCCGTGCCACTCACCGTGAGGTTGACACCGGAAAGGTCCAATGAACTTCCTTGAATGACTTCACCGGAAAGCAGGCTATTCATCCGCTGGTTCACCTGGACACCTCCCGCGCGTGACGCCCGCAGCAGGCCGTTATCGAATTCAAGTTGTGGGCTTGGCTGTGAAAATTCCACCTTGTTCGAGTTGCGCTCAATCGCAGCTGTCGAGCCCTCGGGGATGGCAGACCCTGAGATCCCGGAAAGTCCGGTCACTTGATACGGGCTAAGTTGCTGTCCGGTCACTCGGGTTTCCGTATTGCCCAAGAGGCTGCCGACTTCCACTTCTGTCCGCCAGTAGCCACCGAACTCGTTGTGTTTCACTCCAGAAGCATCGGTGTAATTGTCCGCGCCATTCACACCGGAAAGGGTGATACTCTGGTTATAGTTTCCGGCATTCCCGTAGTAACCAATCTGTAAGTCATGGGTCTGCCCCGCAGCATTAAAAGTAAAATCGGAAGCACTTGTCAGACGCACACCATTGCCATACTGGGCAAACCCACCGGAGTGAACCTGAATGTTGGTTCCCTCGATCCCACTCAAAGACCCGCCATCAAGCGTCAAGGTGCCTCCAGGGATCTGGCCGAGCATATGTCGTCCTGCATTAATCGTAGTGGATCCGGTCAACAGACGGTTCTGCACCACATTGATGCTAGTATTGGAAACCACCGGAGCCGTCCAATTAGCCCCATCCATTTGCACCCCCAGATTCACGACATCTCCGGCTACCAAACCTGTGATATCAGGCAGCACTGACAAGCTGGCCGAACTACCGGAGTTCAGAGTATAACCAACGGTGGACACTCCCGACAAAGAAGTCAGCACATCGGGATCCTCAGGCACCAGGGACGGCTGCGACAAGGAAACCAGGGAACCATATTCCTTTGCAGGATGAGCTCCAAAAACGTATGGCAAAACCGCAAAGTCAAGGTCCTGATCCATCGCACCAATATCCGCGACATTGTAAGTTAAAACATCAGGTGACGTCCCCTCGACAATCCGAAAATCCGCAGGCTCGGAAAGCGAGGCCGCAGGTGCAACAGGAGGCTCAACAGCGGCAAGTAAACTCACCAAAGTCGAAGAAAAGGCAACAGAAATCAATGGTCTCTTCAAAGACCCGGAAAAAGGGGTGGATGAATTCATGAACTGAATAAGGGGCGTAGCTGGGGTTGTTTTATGGAGGTTTAACATCTCCACCCAATTCCGAAGAAGCGGGCGAAGCCAGAACGCTAGCTATTTTACATCATCCGTCCAGCTTGTTTTTGATTTTTTTAAACGAACGTCTAATTCATGACCATCCTCATTCGTCGCAAGGCCTCAACAACAAACCTTCCGGCACACGTTTCGGCACACGTTTCGGGCACTCGGCTTATGAATTCAACATCCTCAAGGCATCACGCAAGAGGTCTTCGGTAGCGGCGGAAGTATTTAACTTGGCCACGGCAGCAACGGCCTTGCGTGCCTCTGCCTGCTTATAGCCCAATCCGATCAGTGCCGATTCGGCATCAACTGCCGCGTGCGACACCGAGGATTCAGCGGCAGCTTGCCAGGACTCAGCCACTCCGACCTTATCTTTCAATTCGAGAATGATCCGCTCTGCCGTTTTCTTTCCAAGCCCCTTGATCCGGGTCAAGGCCGCGGCATCACCACCAACCACACAGGCCTTGAAATGGTCAACGGGCATCCCGCTCAAAACCGCCATACCAATGGCGGGTCCAATCCCAGTCACCCGCTCAATCAAGAGAAGAAACAAATCCTTTTCCGCATCCGTGGCAAAACCATAGAGAGTATGTGCATTTTCCCGAATATGTAGATACGTGCGCAGCTCAATCTCAGCTCCAAGAACCGGATTAAGCGCATCATAGGTGCTCATGGCCACGATCACCTGATACCCAACCCCCTGAACATCCACAACCAGTCGACCTGGCAACGCCTCCCATACCTTTCCTCTTATCCGAGCAATCATGACAAGCGCATTACAGGTCAGCATCCACGGTGAGGTCAATCGCAATCACTCCGCAGCCCGTCAGGATTCTGTCAGCAGTGAGAGCTCTCAGGCCGTAACCGAAGCAAGAAAACCGTCCAGTGCCTGCCCCGCCGCCAGTTGATGACAACGAATTCTGCGGATCAGGTCCAGTGAGCTCGGAGTTTCCAAGGTGTAGGACACTCCCGCTCCACGCTCGGCAAGAAAAATAGCCTCAGGCCAGTGTTTCGGCAAATCCGCCTTGGGGGAATGGTCAATCCACCCTGGCTCCCTCACCTCGTGATCGTCGATCACCGGTTCGGGCTCGGGCGGAATTTCAGAGGAGGCTGCATCCAAAATGGCATGGGCACCGCTGGTGACCCCTGCGACATTAATCTCATACAGGTAAAACCCAGAGCTCTCCCAGTCTTCGTGTAAAGAAACAAACAAATCCGGCACTGGTTTGGACTCCAACCAAGCGGCATGTGCCTGAACCTCCTCGGACGACCGCTCCAGGTAGTCACGGTTCAGATCGATCCCGCTGGCATTTTCCCTCGTGCCTGCAGCCAAGCCAAGCGGATTGACAAATGGACACATCAACCAGTTCGCCCGCTCATCAAACACCCCCTCTTTCAGCAAAGCCAGCATTGCCATCGGACCTGCGGGCTCATCACCATGAACACCGGCCGAGATATACACCCAGGGACGTCCGCCCCCCTCATCGCCAGACTCGACACACTTGGTAAACCCGGCAACCGCCATCCCCTGAACACTCGTAATCAACTCGCGCCGGAACCCGGCAAGCATCGCCGAATGATCAAACCTCTCCGAAAAGGCCTCGATATTGAATGTCATCGTTTTTCTCACTGCTTTATTTTCTCACCTTATCCCATCCATCCGAACACAGACTTTACCGCTTCCCTCTTCAGCCGAAGCTCCCGCCATTCATTCACCAAGCGCGACGCCTCAATCACTCCACAACCGGCAGGAACCGAAATATTTAGCCCATCCCAATGAACCCCGCGAATCGCCACCACAGAACAAAACACACCATCATGTAACAAACCAAAGGGTGCTCCGAAATGAGACGGACAATGCAATCGATCACGCCACTCCGCCAAACTCCGCAAGGTGTCCACCGTGCGCGGCAAAGGCCCCAGCGCAGGCGTCGGATGCAGGCGCCGAATCAAATCATCCATTCCACGGGGTGCGAATAACTCGACGTCAATCGCAGTGTGAAAGTGCACCAGTTGGCCGAGGTCCATCATCTCTCGCCCACCACGGGTCACATCCCCGATATCAGACAGCTTCGCCACCAGTGTCTGGGCTACAAATTCATGCTCCCTGATCTCCTTGCCATCAACGGCAAACACATCCCGCTCATCCGCCTTGGCCGTTCCAGCCAAGGCCATCGTCTTGAGCCGGCAAGCATCCAAGGCAAACAACAACTCCGGCGTGCCACCACAAAACCCGCGCGCACCATCACACCAACCATAGCTATAAAATGGGGCCCCGAGACAGGCCATCCGCCCGATAATTTCAACCCCAACATCAGCCGCCCCCGTCAACATTCCACACTCGGCAGCCACTGGCACGGACTTCTCAATCACCCCTCGCCCAATCGCCTCGTTGATCTCGGCAAAGACTTTCGCAAAGCCATCCGGCTGAAGCTCACTCCAGTCAACTTCCGCGGCACCACCTTCAAAACCAAGCTCCTTCAGGCTATCCACTTCGAGCACCTCTGCCGGGATTTTCCAGGGTTCGGGGTCGCTAAGCGTAAAGTCATTGCAATAGAAGGCCGTCCCGGACTCAGGCGCCTCGGCACATGAACGAAAGGGTCCCAAACCGACGAGGTAACGTCCGTCTCCGTCCTTCATGAAGGCCAACTGTTTCGATCCCTTGCTTTGCACGCCCCCAATCAACAAGCTCCCAGCGTCCCATCCAAGATTATTTTCTCCTCAACTCAATTTGGTATTTGGTTTTTCCCCAGCGGGAAATTAGAAACGGGCATGGGTCGCATCCCGGAGGAAACCATCGAACAAGTTCTTGCCGCCACAGATATCGTGGATCTGGTGGGTTCCTACCTTCCCTTGAAACGGGCGGGCTCTGCATTCAAGTGCAATTGCCCGTTCCACAACGAAAAAACCCCCTCGTTTGTAGTCAACCCGGTCCGCCAGTCATACCACTGCTTCGGCTGCGGCGAAGGAGGCAGCGCCATCGGATTCGTCATGCAGTACGAAAACCTCCCCTTTCCCGATGCAGTCAAAAAACTCGCCACCCGAGCCGGCATACCCATCCTTGAAGAAGCCTACGACCCGGAAGCCGACCAACGCCGGAAAAAACTCTCCCGCCTCAAAGAAGTCCACAACCGCACCGCCGAATTCCTTCATCAACAACTGATGACCTCACCGGACGCCCAACATGCACGGGACTACCTCAAATCTCGCGGCTACGGACGCGGCATGGCCGAACGCTGGAAAGTCGGCTGGATGCCGGAAAATACCAATACCTTCCTCGATTGGGCCAGAGAACAACAATTCACCGGAGCCGAACTCATCAACTCCGACCTCGCCGGCCGCAAAGATGAAAACAACCCCCGGGCTGGGATCTACGTCCGCTTCCGAGGAAGACTCATGTTCCCCATCCACAACGACTACGGGGACATCATCGCCTTCAGCGGAAGAAATCTCCGGGAAGACGCACCCGGCGGAAAGTACATCAACTCCCGGGAAACCCAGCTGTTTAAAAAATCCAAAACCTTCTTCGCCCTCGATAAAGCACGCCGCAGCATGCCCAAAGAGAAATTCGCCCTGATCTGCGAAGGACAAATCGATGTCATTGCCTGCCACGAAAGCGGTATCACCAATACCATCGCAGGCCTCGGCACCGCATTCACCCCCGAACACGCCCGCATCCTCAAACGCTACACCAAAGATGCCGTGCTCTGTTTCGATGCCGATGCCGCTGGCATCAAAGCTGCCGACAAGGCCTTCCGCATTTTAGCCGCCGAAGACCTCAACGTCCGTATGGTCAGCATGCCTGAAGGCGAGGACCCCGACTCCTTAATCAAGCAGTTTGGAGCCGACGCCTTCCGAGAACGTGTCCAAGGAGCACGCGACTATTTTGAAGTTAAATTAAAACATGAAATGGCCTCCCGCGATCTCACGTCCGTCCGGGAAAGAGCCAGCCTCGCCAACGATCTCGCCGACCTCGTTGCCTGCGTCAGCGACAAACTCACCAAGGACGCCTTGATCAATCAAATCGCCACCCAACTCGGCCTTGGTGCTGAAGAATTACGCGGCGGCGTCGTCCAGGCCGAACGCCAACAATCGAAAGAAGCCTTCTTCCAGCAACGCCGGGAAGCCAAAGATGAAGAGCCACCCCCACCCAATCTGGCTGCTGAAATCAGCACCCCGGTCGCCCACCTCTGCCACTACGCCCTCTGCTCACAAGAGGCCCAAAATTGGCTAGGGGAACAGCTCGAGTCCCTCATCGAACCTCTCGCATCCACAGCCGGAGGCTCCATCCTACGCAACATCCTCAGCCGTCGACCCGACCCATCCAAACCTGCTGCCATCCAGGCCTACATCACCTCCCTCGCCCAGCAGGATCAACTGGCACTTCGAAAGGTTCTCACCCACTCCGCCCCCGGGGACCCCGTCCGAGCTGCGGAAGAAGCCACCGCCATGCTGGTCAACACCCACTTCCAGCAAAAGGAAGCGGCCTTGCGCGCGCAGCTCCGACAACCGAATCTACCACCGGATGACATGATCGCATTGATGAACGAAATCAAGGATCTGCAAAGCATCCTGCAAAACCTTCAGCAACGGTTCATTCGCTAACATTTAGTTAGATCACACGCCCCCTCCGATCGACGGGCTGAACTCACTTTTTCTTCCGGCGCTTCCCCGGACGCTGAGCCATCCGGTTCTGATGGTTTTTTTCCTGCATCCGCAAAACAGGCAAAAGCTCCCGCTCCATCCAGTCGAAGGCTGACTGCAAGCCCTCATCTTGATAGATGCGACCGATCTCCGCTTCGACGGATGTGGGGTTCCCTTTATTGCGCAGAAAATCATTCGAGGTACAGCGAACAAACATTTCACCGTCCATGCACCCCTGTTCTTTGAGAATCAACTCCCGCATGTAAAGTGCCAACACCGCATCTCCTACCCAGGCCTCCTCCCGCTCGCGCATCACTACCTCATCGACTTTTTTTGGTGCCGCCATTTGTATACTCTCTTTTCTATCAAAAAATTTAAAACTTCCTCAGAGGAGAAAACCTAACGTTTTTTCTCCATACTCGTTCTCATCGCTGCCTCGGACTCCGCATCCCAGTAACCACTCCCCAGTTCAACAAACACAGACGAGTAAGGCACGGCTGTACGGGTTTTGATCACCAGCACCCGGTAAGACTTGCTCGTATCACCAAGCAAACGCATCAGCATATCATTATCTAACTGGACAGTTTCCCGACCATGCAACGCTGCCTCCAGATTCTTGCGGTATGCATTGACCCCGGGAGCATAGTCATAGGGCACATTTTCCAACTCAGCGGTCACAAACACCCTCGGCTTGACATGATGTTTTTCCTCGATGACGTCCTCCACCCCCTCAAGCACCTCCGGGATATCTGCATCCAGTTGGATCACCCGCAAGCCTCGGCGGCTCTGAACCGGGAAAGCAGCCTCGGCAATCACCACCCAGTTTCTCGCTCCAAGATACCCGAGTTCTTGACGCAATGTCGGGATCCATGGATTCGGCTTGGATGAATTCACACACCCCGCCACAACCAGACAGCAGAATAAGCCCAGTATATACGCAAAAAACTTTCGGATCGAGGACACCATGACAGAGGTAAGGAATGCGCCAAAGGATTACCTCACGACGCCATTTCTGTCAATCCAGCATCATGCTCCATTACTCACCAACAAGCACCACACTGATTGACCTCTGGTGCGGAGCCTTCCGGTGTTCGAAGAGAAAGATCCCCTGCCAGGTTCCCAAGGTCATGCTGCCAGCGACCACCGGAATCACCTCACTACTCCGGGTCAAGACCATCCGGATGTGGGACGGCATGTCATCCGCCCCTTCATAGGTATGGGTAAAGTATGGCTCATCCTCCGGAACCAATCGGTCAAAATACGCCTCCATGTCGGTGCGGGCGCTGGGATCCGCATTTTCCATCATCACCAGACTGGCACTGGTATGCCGGACAAAGACCGTCACGGTCCCGGTCTGAATACCCGATTCTCCGACGGCCCGCGCCACCTGTTCGGTAATTTCATAGGTTCCCTTGCCACGGGTTGCCAAGGTAAATGATTCGGAATAGGCTGCCATTGTATATCAAGATCGAGGGTGGTCCACCAAGTTCGGGGAGGGTCCAAGGCTAGTCGATGACAATATCTTCGGCCAGCCAATCGGAAATCGGGAATTTCATATCCAGCCCCTTCAGGGTGTCGACCATGATCCGGGCAACCACCAAATTGCGATACCACTTCCGGTCAGCGGGAATGATATGCCACGGCGCATACTTGCTTCCGGTTTTTTCAATCACATCTTCGTAGACTTTTTCAAATTCCTCCCACTTCGCCCGATCCTTGAGGTCGTCCGGGTTGAATTTCCAATGCTTTGCCGGGTTATCGAGCCGCGACTGCAAACGCATCTTCTGCTCATCCTTGGAAATATGCAGGAACAACTTGATAATCGTCGTCCCTTCTTCAACCAACATCCGCTCAAACTCGACAATGTGCCGGTAACGAGGGCGCCAAACCGATTCAGGAAACAACTTCTTTACCCGGACCGCCACAATGTCTTCATAGTAACTCCGGTTGAACACCACGATCTGACCATTGCGTGGAACCTTTTGATGCATTCTCCATAAAAAATCATGCGCCAATTCCTCCTCGGACGGCTTTTTAAATGACTCCACATGAATCCCCTGAGGGTCGACCCGGGAAAACACACTCTTGACCGTCCCGTCCTTTCCTCCGGTGTCCATCGCCTGAATCACCACCAGCACCCGCCGCTTGCTCTCCGCATATAACAAAGTCTGCAAAGCTTGTAACTCATCCCGCAATTGGTCGAGAAAAGGATAAGAGTCCTCCTTACCTCCATGACCAAACAGCGACTTATCATTGGTTGAGTAATCAGAAAGGTTAATTTTCCCCTTCTTATTCACGCGGTATTTTTCAATCGATCCTTGAACTGGCATGGAACCATTCTCGCAGACTGCCCAAGGTCATGGCAAGATAGAATACAGACTAATTTTTCCTACGATCACATCAGTTTGCTGAATTCTTGCATTGAAGGCGCAGCTCATCCCACGGCAAAAATCCATCATCTAATCATTTATGGTTGACGGCATCCGCAGTTTTACCCTTTAATGAACTTTACTCTATAGAAATTGACCGCGAATCAATACCTATAGATTGCGAATATAACCTCAATCCAGAACACAGATGAACGTAAAACTCACACTAATGGCGATCGCCACTACGTCGCTGACCGCCCATGCGGCAACGATCGTGACCTCCGAAGGCCCCGCCAATAACCAGGCTGGACCTAATTTTGGGCAAAGCATCACAGTCAATATCGGTGCTGACACCCCGGATGGTTCGATTCCCGGAACCGTCTATTTACAAGAATTGAGTTTCAGGCAGACCAATTCAACCACTGGCATCAACACCACGGATACAGCATGGATTCACGTCTATGACGCTTTCACAGTCGATGGAACATCCTCCCCGACAGCCATTGGCAATTTAATCACAGTTTCCTCGACAACGGTCAATTTTACGACGACGGGTGCAGGCGACTTATTAACCTGGAGTTTTACCGGTGACGCTGCTGACGCGATCCTCAAAGGAACCGAATACTATTACGTGCTCGCCACAGATCAAAATGCGGCTACGGTTGGAAACTCGTCAAACCTAACAACCCAAGGGTTTAGATTAACCACCGGCGACCCCTACTCAGGAGGTCAAACATTACGTGCTAATGGATCAAACGCCGACTGGGATAATGAATTCGTCTTAACAACGATAACAGATCCCGTACCTGAACCCTCATCCTCGGCACTGCTCGGACTTGGAGCCTTCGCCTTGATATTCCGTCGCCGGAAGTAAGCCGAATCCCTCATACAGAATACACCTCCCCAACCTCTCATGAGAGGTTGGGGATTTTTTTGTCTCTGCAATCAGCGATCAAAGCCCACCCATACTCTATGCTTCAAAGCAATCCGAGGCCATCATCTCCCCGCCTGGATACGAACTCTGGTAATAACCCAAGCCCTCACCCACTGCCATTTCCAATTCATCAGTCAAAGCCTTGATCGATTTTCCCGACACCTCAACCGGCTCGCCGAAGCGGACTTCGGCATGACGGGCTGACACGGGGCGCACGAGAACCTCAGCATAATCCTCACGCAGTTTCTCCAAAGTCTCGCTGCAGCGGTCGACGCTCGGACACTCCCTAAGGTAGGAGGCGTCATAGCTCAATACCCGCATCAAAAGGATACTCAGATCGTCCAGACGCTCGACCTGCGAGCCTTCTCCCCCCAGCCTCTTTTTAGCCAACTGCGAACGGACCATTCTGGCTCTCTCCAGCGCCCCTCCAGCAGCCTGAATTTCCAAAGAGCTCTCCAATTGATCGAGCAAGTGCGCCACTACCTTCTCCATGGCCCCTGCCGGGTCCGTCCTCCAGGCATCCACTCCACATGAAAAATCATACCCCCTGCGTTGTAGCCCACGACGAAGAATGGCATAGCCCAACATCTCTATCTGAACGTAAAAAGGGTCGTCTTCACGCCAATGAACCTGCACGCCTTCTCCAGCCAAAACATCCAGCAAATCCTGGATTTGCTGCTGCAACAACATCCTAACATCACGGGTGTGGGTCATACGAATCGATGTCGGCACCACTAACACACGCACTGACCTACCTAACTTTTTCTGAGCCTTGACCGCAATAAAGGAAGCCCCATCCAGAAAAGGCATTACCTTCTCGTTAGAAAAAGCCACATTCCCCTCCGGAAACAATGTCAGGCAGCATCGCCCCCCCTCAATCACACGAACAGCTTCTTGAATCGATTGCCGGTCGACATTCTCCCGGTTCACCGAAAAGGCACCCGTGCGCTGCATCACCCAAGCCTGAAAACGGCTACGGGCAAACACCTCGTGAGCTGCCATGTAGGCTCCCCAGACACCACACAGCCTTTGAGACTCGGCCAGAACCTCCACATCACTATGGGTTGAGTGGTTAGCAACCATCACCAGCCTTACATTCGGGTCCTGGGCCAAAGCCCGCAAGCGCTCACCGCCGGTGACAGAAACTGACCGCACGCGGTGTGTTTTTCCCGGCAGGATCCAAACCCGGTTCAACAAGGAGGCCAAACGGTGAACCCAAACTCTAGGTAAAGAGGGCCTGAACACGTAGGGTTCTGTGGAATATCTCAACATGTCTTCTTCTGTTTAATGCTTCCTCAATTCTCATCAACGGTGCCGACCTAACTGCTGATACCAGTGCTGCAAACAAGCCATTCCCTTCCAGTAACCTGAGACCTCACTCCGACGAACCACTGGGCGCCCAAGACTCCACCGCTCCATCAACACTTCATTGAGCGAATCAACCGCATCGCTCCCATCCAGCAAAAAGGACAGCTCCCCGGCACGCTGCAACGAAAACACAGAGAAATTAGCAGAGCCAAACAAGGCCCTCTTACCGTCAATGACCATCACCTTTGAATGAATCATCTTCGATGACATCCTGACCTCCACAAGAGCAGACTTCATCAACTGGTTCAACACATGGTAGTTGCCGTCATTTCCAATATTGGCTTTTTCTGAAAATAAGATTGTGACGTGAACCCCGCGTTGCGCAGCAGCCACCAAAACCTCGGTCACGTCAGGGTCTCCCAGATAGGCCATCTCAATATGCAAGGAACGCTTAGCCAGCCTGACCAATTCCAGAAGCTTGGCTTTGATTTCAAACCTGCCCCGGTCAGGATCATTCATCAACACAGTGAATCCAACACTTGCCTGATCCTGACCGGAACATTGTTGCGCATGGCGAAATTGCTCCACCCGTCTCTCGCCCCTGATCTCCATCATCACATCATGATAGTTGCGATGCCTGTCCTCCAAATTCAAACTACCGGTGATCAAACAACGCTCATCGATACAATAATACTTGGTATGGGTTGGAGAAACCCAAACAAAATCAACCTTCGGGTGCTGCATCAGGCGCAAGCCCAGTGACTGATCCCAATCATCCTGCACCCAAGTTCGGGGAAACGTCATCCCCAGACCACGCTGGTACAAGCGCTTGCCCCACGACCTCGGAGTCGGAAAAAAAGGCTTCCGGTTTGACTCCTGACTCTCGTAAAGCACAGCCCCGCGATCCTTCATGATCTTCACCCGGACACCACGGTCAGCAGCCCTCAACACAGCTCTGCCAATCTGATGCCCGACATCGTCAGCCCGCCACACATACATGTGGATCTCTATGGAATGCCGGGCAGCGTCCAAACATCTTTCAATCCGACGATAAGCGAAATCGGCGGCATCCCCGGACTGGTACCCCGATTGGGAAAGCAGCCGAATACCTTGCTCTGTTGATTCGTCATCCATGGCCGCAGGATACAACGGCCACGAGACATCCTCATAATCGATTATACATGAAGCATCATCTATTCAATTGATGGTTCAATTTGAGCAAACTACTTCAAACCGTCCACAATCGTATTCACGTTATGTTTGATCATACCGAGATACGTGCCTTTGTCGTAGCGTTCACCGTGTAAATCCACCACATCTCCGGGCGTTCCCATGGCGTCGGAAAAAAGTTCATGTTCACTCACCTTCACCTTGGCCTCACTGGCCACCGCCTTGATGCCCTTGGCATTCACACTGGATTCCGGGAAAATCATCTTCAGTCCACGCTGTTTGATAAAGGCGACCAACTCCTCACGGTCTTTAATACCTGATTCGGCATTGGTCGATACCCCTTGCAATCCGCGCACTTCCAAACCGTAAGCCTTCCCAAAATAATAGAACGCATCGTGACTGGTCACCACCACCCGCTGGGATAAGGGTAACTCAGCAACCCGACGCTTGACCCAACGATCCAATGATTCCAACTCCTTGCGGTAGGCCTCACCCCGCGTCTGATAGCCATCCTTGCCCTCGGGGTCAGCACGAGTCAGCGCTTGCACAACCACATCCACCGTATCCGCCCAAACCGTAGGATCACCCCAAACATGTGGATCATGATAACCGGCAAAATCATCCTGCGGCTGCAATAATTTTCCCTTATCAATAGCATCCGTCACCGCAAAGGTATCGCCCTCACGTTCAGCCCGCCGCTCCAGGGAACTCTGCATTTTTCCCTCCAAATGAAGACCACTGTAAAACACCAAATCCGCCTTTTTCAGAGCAAGGGTATCACGCGATACCACCTGATAACTGTGAGGATCCACCCCCGGTCCCATCATGCCATACACATACACCCGTTCAGCACCAATCACCTTCACCATATCGGTTACCATCGTTGAGGTGCAGACGACTCTGAGCACCGCGCCCTCCGGCATCTCCTCTTCCGCCCCCCCTTCGGGCAACAAAATAAACAAGCCAGCCAGCATCCCGGCCAACACCAACACAATCACGCAGAGTTTTTTCAACATGCCCACTCGCATAACCAAGCCAAAGGATGTGGTCAACCCTCTAAATTAGCCTAAGCTAATTTTATTATGTCATACGAATACAGTACCAGGCACATGCGGCCTATTTTTTTCCTTTGTCAAGGTTCCAGATCGGGTGCGGCGAATGCTCCTTGCGCATGATTTTGCGCATGGATTCTACGATCTCGGGGTGCTTGGCAGCGAGATTATCCTCCTCACCAATATCCTTGCGCAGGTCATAAAGCTCAATTGGAGCCTCCCACCCGCCTTTGCGGTATGCTTTCCAGTGCCCCTTGCGAACCGATTGCTGCTTACCTCCTTCATAAAATTCAAAATAAAGGTATTCCCGCTGTGTTTGTTGCTCCGGCTGACCACTCAAGGTGGGAAGAATCGAAATCCCATCCATATGTTCAGCAAGAGGCTTCCCTCCGGCATCCGCAAGTGTAGGCATCAGGTCCCACTGTGTCGTCGGCAGGTTCGACTCCGAACCCGCTTCAATCGTTCCGGGCCAATATGCAATCATCGGCACCCGAATCCCCCCCTCGTAGAGAGAACGCTTTTTCTTTCTGAACGGGCCGTTGCCATCGAATGTTTTGGTCCGATGATAGTAGCTGTCTTCATCACCATTATCGGATGTCCAGATGAGGATCGTATGCTCAGCCAGACCCAGCTCTTCGAGCGCCCTGCGTATTCGCCCGACATTCCGGTCATGAGCCGTCAGGAGGGCGCAATACACCTTTTCGCGCTGACTCAATTTCTCCATATCAGCGTAAGGTCCGAGTGATGGAACACGCATCCCGCCAGGAGGACCTCCATGAGGAACCGTGCTGGCAAAATAGATAAAAAACGGGCGATCTTTATTTTTGCCGATGAACTCGATAATCTTGTCGGTGTACAGGTCTTCAATAAACACCCCTTTGCCTTCGCCGACCACTCCCGATCCTTTATTTTTTAACAACGAAGTCCCCTGAAGCACTTCGGGAGTATTGGCAGCCAGAGGGATTTGTTTCCCATTCTCCCATATGGAGTCGGCATAAAAATCCCGGCAATCGATATGCCCTAGAAAGCCAAGCCAATAGTCCCAACCACAGGCAGTAATTTGCTCCGGAGTCATCGTGCCCCCGGCACTGATTTTTCCAAAAGCCGCCGTTGCGTAGCCTGCGGAGCGGGCCACATCCCCCAATAAGGGGTGCTTAGGTGGCCAAATATCCGCTGGCATGGATTTACGATTGGCCCTCCATACCGCATTCCCCGGATGACGCCCCGAAATCAATGAACAACGGGACGGCCCACAAACCGCATTCCCAGCATAGGCATCGGTAAACAAGACGCCATCCGCCCGTAAACGGTCAAGCTCCGGCGTCCGGATGATCTTTTCACTGGCTGGATCCATCTTCATGAACGGCACTTTACCAATACCCCAATCGTCCGTGTTGATATAAATCACATTTGGCTGCTTAGCAAACACGACCGACATGCCTGCAAACACATAAGCAAAAACCAACAAACACTTTAAACCTCTGGACATCAAACACTTAGACTTTTTCATCTTCCTTTTTTTACACACGAGTTACGCCATTACGGCAGAGACCACAGCTGCAATCCCGCCATCACACTCCAGAACAATCAGAATACGTCACCCGAAAACATTTCTATCGGTCATGTAGAAGCTCACGGCTCCGACCGCCACTGACTCTGTCATCGACTGGACCCAGGTTCCTCACACAAAAAATCGGGTTCAAGATTTCTCCACTTTCATGCGTGCCAAATGAGCTGTTCTTCGTTAGCCTGCCTCTGCGCCCCTCCACCGGACCAACGCATTTTCTTCCACACTGCCACCCATGACGAATCGCTATCAAATCATTCGCCTAATCACCAAAGATCAACTGGGTGGAGTGTATCTGGCAAAAGACACAGAACTGGAGCGGGAAGTTGCATTCCGAAACTTCAGCCCGGGAAGTGGCGAGTTTGAAATCAAGGACTGGGAGCAGGCATTCACCCTCTACACCGAACGCCTGAAAGCCCTGCAACACCCGAATGTGGTCCCCACCTTTGATGCCGCAGTCGACGATGGTGATGCGATCATCATCAACCGAGTCCTCGAAACTGAAACGCTGGCCGAAGCCATCATTGAACATGGTAGGTTCAGCGTAGTCGAAACCGTCAACATGGCCATCGACCTACTCAGCGCCATGCAAGCCGCTCATGAGATTGGCCTCTACCATGGAGCGATGCACACCGGGTCCATCAAGCGCATCCCCATTTCCCACGGTGGCCACCACTACCTGGTCGCCGATTTCGGACTCAAGTACTTGTCCTCCCTTGTCAAAGCCGAGGAAACTCACCTTGAGGACCCGCTGTTGGTCGCTCCGGAATTAGCAAAACGTGGATTCGAGCCCGACGCTCCATCCGATATCTTTATGATCGGCCAGCTGTGCTATACGGTCCTTGCCGGTGGTCACCCCTTTGCCGAATATTCTGCCGAGCAATGCGCCAAAGCCTACCGGTCAAATAAGATTCCGCCCCTGAAAAAATTTAATTCCAAAGTTCCGGCCGATCTCACCACCTGGCTCATGCAAATGATCCACGGCAACGTTGAAAAGCGATTCCAATCAGCCGAAGAAGCACTCAACGCACTGAATGCCATTGAGATCGCCCAACCTAAAAAGGATACGGAAATCGCCCCGGAAATCGATTTGGACGACACGCCTCTCATCCTTCCGCATGAGCCCAACACCCATGTCGCCGCACCGGACACGGCAGAAGCGGCCATTACCCACACCATCAAAATCAGCACCCCAAAACCTGTGCGCAACAACAGGCTCCGCTGGTCTGTTGCCACCATCGCGATGCTGATCATTGCCGGGGGACTGATCTTCTGGCAGGACCCATTCCAATGGCGTTCAGGAACGGAGAAAAACAACAAAGAAGCCCCCGAAGAGCCTGTGATGGCTCAAGAAAGCGAGAAGGAGGCAAACGCCAACACCCATCCCGAGCCCAAAAGCATCACCTTGATGAAGCGCTCCATGGTCAACTCCATTGCCAAGCGCAGAAAGCCCGTGGCGGTCCCGATCGAAACCCCTCGAACCGTCGACTGGGTCATCACCACCGGCTCCCCGGCCTCTCAAAAACGGCGCCAAAAAACCGGAGGACACTACCTGCAAAACATCATGGAAACAGGTGGCATCCAGGAATTTGATTTTCCCTACAATCCCATCCGCTTTCTCGTTGGAGGTAAAAAAATCATTCCCCGTGCCGCCACCGATAAGCAACACCACGCCGATATCGGCCAAGGGTGGGTCACCATGTTGCGTACTCCACCAAATCATGAAGGAAATTTGCTTGTCCATTACTTCATCACCCAGTGGCATTGTGACTTGAACATCGAAATCAAAAATGCGGATCAAACCACCACACTGAAAGTCCCGGCAACCACCCCGGGGGTGTTCCGTATTCCCATCAAAATCACCGGAGCCAAAGCCAACGAGTTTTACAGCATCAAAATCACCGCGGCCTCCAAGCACCCGAAAGAAGGACTCTGCCTCGGACTCAATGGCATCCAAGTTGAAAACCTGAAGTAGAAGAGCACCCATCCATGAGCCAGCCCCCTGACATGGACGATCTGCGCCCGTTTTTGAGCGAAAGAACTTGGGAGCCCTTGTTCTCTGACGCCGTTCTCAAATCAGGCCACAAAACGGCACGAGCCAAACGCGTCATCCACGTTCATGGCACACCGCTTGAAACCGGAGATATCGAAATCACCAGCCAAGTCGTCGATGCCCACGGGGAAATCCAGACCCCGGAAATCATCATCTGGCAAGAGAGCCAAAAGTTCCACTTCGAAACATCCTGCTCCTGCCCGGTAGCCAACTGTTGCGAACATGCTGCGGCCCTCTTTGAGCATCTCACCCGTCCCGGCCGATTGGATAAGGCCTTTGGCCGTGACCAGCCAGGTGCAAGCCAAGGGAAAAACGCTCAAAACCCGCTCGACTCCGCACCTCTTCCTAGCCCGACCGAGAACACCCAGCCCGCCAAAGCACGTGTCCGTTTCCATCTGGACATCCGAAAGCGACCGGACGATCCACGCGTCAGTTGGCTTCCGGAACTCTACGCCACGGCCCACGCCATCTACGGCCAGCAAAGTTTCAGCCTCCAACCAAACGGCAACATCGACCCGTCACGGAGCCGGGCAGCGGAAATGGAAGCTCTCAACACACTGTACGCCCTCGGACTCTTACCCGGAGCCGAGCAAGCCCCGCCGTCACTGCGCAAACTCCCCAAAATCAAGGAAATCCTCTGGGCTCCCAACACCAGCGAATGGAATCCGGGCATCTATTGGCAACGGTTCAGACACGAAGCGATCCCAGCATTGGAAAAACGTGGCTGGACCATCAGCATCGCCGAACGAGCCGGCCACCAACCGTTGATTTTCAACGCCTCCACCTGGAAAACCGAAATCGTCGAAGAAGGCCGCGGCTGGTTCAACCTCTCCGCCGGTTTTGAAATCGACGGCCAACACTTCGACCTCCAGCCTATTCTGGCGACCTTGGTGGAATACGACTTCCTTGAACTCACAAAAAACACCCCGGAAAAAGAACATTTCCTGATCTTTCTTCCCGATGGCGAACATGCCGGGCGCGGACTGAGCCTGCCAGTCGGCCGCTTTCGACGCATCCTGACCCAACTCGGGGAGCTGGTTCATTTTCAGTTCACGGGCAAAAAAATCCAACTGCACAAAGTGGAAGCCGCCGTTGTCTGCGAGATGTTGACTCAAGAGGACACATCATTACAGATTCCGCAGGCGATTGAGCAGCTCATGCCCAGATCGTCGGGAGTGCCTCACGAAGCGGTGGATGTCCCGTCAGGATTGAAAGCCACCTTGCGCCCCTACCAGCTCGAAGGGTACCAGTGGATGCAGTTCCTCGCTAAAAACAACCTACACGGCATCCTCGCCGACGACATGGGACTGGGGAAAACCATGCAATCACTCACCCACATCCTCGCCGAAAAAGAAAAGGGACAGCCACTCCCCAATCTGATTATCGCACCCACCAGTGTGGTAGAAAACTGGCAACGTGAAGCCGCCAAATTCACCCCGGATCTCAAGGTGCTCATCCTCCAAGGGCACAACCGCCACCGCCGGTTTAAGTCATTGCCACACTGCGACATCGCCATGACGTCCTACGCACTGCTGCACCGGGATCTGGAACACTTCAGCCATCAGGATTTCCACCTTCTGATTCTAGACGAAGCCCAACACATCAAAAACCCGGACGCCCAGGTATCACGAGCCGTGCGCCAAATCCAGTCGCACCACAGAATTTGCCTTTCAGGAACCCCCATCGAAAACCACCTCGGCGAACTCTGGAGCCAATTCGACTTCCTCATGCCCGGGCTATTGGGAACCGCAGAAAGCTTCCGCGAAACCTTCCGCACCCCGATCGAAAAAAATCAGAACCAGGCCCGCGCAGATGCCCTGGCACAAAAAGTCGGCCCTCTCATTCTCCGCCGGACCAAAAACCAGGTCGCCAAAGAACTGCCACCAAAGACCATCATCCCCCACACCATCAAGCTCGGCACCGACGAAAAAGACCTCTACGAAACCGTCCGCTCCACCATGGATAAACACGTCCGCAAGGCCCTTGCCATGCGGGGCCAGGAGGCCCAGATGGTCTTTCTCGACGCCCTGCTCAAATTGCGCCAGATCTGTTGTCACCCCGGCCTCGTCGATTCCTCACTCACCCAAAAAAACGAGACGCCATCAACTTCCTCAAAATTCCAGTACCTCATCGATCTTCTCAGCACCTTGAAGCAGGAAAAGCGAAGTGTCCTGCTCTTCTCCCAGTTTACTTCCATGCTCGATCTCATCGAAGCCCACTTGATCGAACAAGGGTCAAGCTATCTCAAGCTCACCGGTGCGAGTAAAAACCGTCACGAACTGGTCGATATCTTCCAGCAGGGAAATACCGATGTCTTCCTGATCTCACTCAAAGCCGGAGGAACCGGCCTGACCCTCACCGCTGCCGACACCGTCATCCACTACGACCCGTGGTGGAACCCGGCTGCCGAAAACCAGGCGACCGACCGAGCCTACCGCATCGGTCAAGACAAGCCCGTTTTTGTGCACAAACTGATCTGCAAAGGCACCGTCGAGGAGCGGATCCAGACAATGCAGGACAAAAAAAATACGGTCGCCGACTCCATCCTGACATCCTCGCTCAATCAGCTCAAACTCGACGACGACATCCTGGCCAGCCTGCTCTCCCCGATCGATGCATGACAAAGATTGCCCTAGGCAAGGGAACCCAATCTTCCTATTTCCCCTGTCATGTTCAACACGGCCACCGGAAGACTCCGCATCATCAGCCTGGTTGAGGCGCTCTCCTACCTCATCCTTCTTTTTATTGCGATGCCCATGAAATACTTGTGGGAGGAACCACTGGCGGTCCGCATCGTCGGCTCGCTCCACGGCTTTCTTTTCTGCGTCTTTTGCGTCGCCCTGCTCGATGCCATGCTCACCCAGAAATGGAACATCAAACCTCCCGCTCTGATCTTTCTCGCCTCCTTGATCCCCTTCGCGCCATTATGGGTTGAACGCTGGCTGAAAACCCAGCAAGCCGAACAGCCATCATGGCTGGAAACCCTGTGGCACAAGGTCAAACCACCACAAGAAACACAAGGAAAGGAAAGCTGATCCTTGGCAGGGTTGATTCGCATCAATCAGCCAGCGCCACCCTCAGTAGGAGGCTTCCAGCCTAATCCACATCAAGCTGGCTCTCAAGCAACCGGAACTTTCGGTGGTAATAGCCACCATTGTGCTGCTTGCAACAAGCATAGCAACCGGCCCAGCGTTTCAACCTCCGAACCCGGTCGAAACCCTCACCACAGGCCGGGCACTCGTAGCGCCATTTTCGTGCCATCGTCCTTCCCGGCAAAGGCAGACTGTGCGTCGCCCGCTCCCCCGGAATCCCTAACTGCGCACAAGCAAGCTGCCACTCCACTCCGTGAGCGCTGATCCGCTTGCGACCGGCACGGGCATAAGCCACGAGGTGTGCCAATTCATGCAACAAGGTTCGCTGCACCTCATCCGGAGCAAGCTGCTCAAGCTTCGGGTTGAGTTCAATCCGGGCATCCGGCCAAAATGCACGCCCCGCCGTCGTCCGCATACGAGAGTTCCATTGAACTTCAACCACGGCAGCCACGCCATCCAAGCCCAAACACAGCAGTGATTCCGCACACTGCGCGGTCAAGCCCCGGTCAAATCCGGACTTCAAAACCTGTGGCTCGATCGAAGAAAAGGTCTCGCACACATCGGCCCCGGATGTGAACCCTTCACCGGAGGCCTCATCGGCTTCCCGTTTCTGGCCATCCGTAAAACCAAACTCCAATTGCTGCACAAGCGGAAGCATGACACATCGCCGCGAGCCAGACAACTCTCAAGCCCCGCCTATTTCAGTGCAAGCCTATCGAGCAACTTCTGGTGAATCCCACCAAAGCCACCATTGCTAAGCACCGCCACGGTATCGCCGGGTTTGGATTTTTCCCCAACAAGATCGACGATCTGCTCCACGTCCTCACAGTGCCAGGCTGAGGTTCCCCGACTCGTCACATCCGAGATCAAGCGCTCCGGATCCAGACGGTCTGACTCCGCCACCTTGTCCGCATCAGGCACCATCGGCACCACCGCAAGATCAGCTTTGGCAAGGGCCTCCGCCAACTCCGTTTGAAACACATTGCGGCGGGTCGTATTCGATCGAGGCTCGAATAATACCCACAAGCGAGAACCGGGGTATTGCTGCCGCAAACTGTCAACTGCCAGGCCGATCGCCGTCGGGTGGTGGGCAAAATCATCGATCACCTTGACACCTCCGACCTCCCCACGGACTTCCTGCCGCCGGGCAATACCTTCAAAACTTAATAGGCCACTCCGAATCTGATCAGGCGTGAAGCCGGAAAAGCGCGCGGCACACACCGCCATAGCCGCATTGCGAACATTGAACTCACCCGCCATCGGAATGGTATACACCTCACCGTCCAAAGAAAAAGCCGTCCCATCAGATCGGTAATCCACCGCTGAGATCCTGAGATCACAATGCTCACCCATGCCAACCGTTTGGATGGGTGCAGGAGCTCCTGCAGCCACCTCCATGCTGTTTGCGCAGTCGCCATTGACAAAAGCCACCCCATTACGAGGAACAATATTGAGCAAGCGCTTGAACGTCAGCTTAATCTCGTCCAAGGAATCGTAAATATCCGCATGATCAAATTCGATGTTATTGATGATCACAACCTCGGGGAGGTAGTGCAAAAATTTCGACCGCTTGTCAAAGAAGGCCGTATCATACTCGTCCCCTTCTAACACAACAAAATCGGAATCGGTAAAAGAGGCTCCCTTGCCAAGGTTCCGTGGAATCCCTCCGATCATATGGCTAGGGTCCTCGCCGGCCGACTTCAACAACCAGGCAAGCATGGAGCTCGTTGTTGTTTTCCCATGGGTGCCACTCACCACCAGATTCCGGTGCCCACGCAGAAAGTGCTCTTTCAGGACCTCGGGCAAAGAAACATAAAGCAACTTCCGATCAAGTGCGGCTTCTGCCTCCGGGTTGCCCCGGCTGACGGCATTCCCAATCACGATGACTTCCGCGGCCTCGGGAATATTCTCCGCTTTGTATCCTGAAAAAATTTGAATCCCCTGTTGCTCGAGAAAAGTCGACATCGGAGGATACACGTTCTGGTCCGAACCCGTCACCGTAAAGCCTTTGGCGTGCATCGCCGCCGCTACCGAGCCCATGGCCGTCCCACAAATACCAATAAAATGAATATGCTGCATAACAATTAACAAAAAATAGAGGATGAAAACCGGTTAGAACTGCGGTGCAGCCACTGTCCCTCCCTGGATTTCATCTGTCCGCTGACGTAAAATGCGGTCCGCCACCTCACTCACCATCTCCTCCATCAAGAGTCTGAGATGACTCCCCGCACGGTAATCCGCTGGCGCGATGTGTTTCACCCGATTGGCCTTGGCACAAAGTTGGTAACACTTACGAAAGCTGCGGCGGCTGGGGTCGTCCGGGTTATACACCGCAATGGCATTCCCCCCGGCTTTGCGCATCACGGTAAAACAAGGGACATCCGTAGGTCCGTCCCCGACATAGATCATATTCTCGAAGGGCACCGGCCTCAACTCCGGCGACAAATGATCATTCACATCTTCGGACAGATCCAACAAGCCTTTGTTGATCCGGAACAAAAACTGCGTCTTGGTCGTATGGGAGATCGTCCTTTTGGAATACCGGATCCGTCCTTGCGTATCCTCACCGAACTCACATCCATAAATAGCTTCAAACTTATCCCGGATACTGCTGCCTTCCAACAACGCCTTCAACCCGGACGAAACGATGTAATACTCAATGCTGATATCCTGAGCCAAATGAGCCGAGGTCAGGCAGGACTCACGCAACTCGTCAAAGACGGTTTCGACACCGGGAAAAAACGTCAGGTTGGCCCCGAGCTTCTGAAGTTGTTCATTGTTCACCTGGTCCATTTCCAGGTAATCCAACAAACACTGCATGTAGGCCAACTCACCATCCCACTCCTGCTCGGTTACGAGAGCATTGCACTTTTTCCAAAACGATTCCGGGTTGATTCCAAACTCAGGGAACACCACATCATCCTGCATGTAGCTGGGACTCAAGGTTTGATCGTAATCAAAAACAAGGGCAATGGTATTTTGAGCAATGGCCATGGGTTATTCTGAGCGAGGGAAAAACTCACCCGCGCCATACAACCAAGCCTCTGCAAGATCCGCAAGCGCGAAAAAAAGCACCCTTCCCTGAACGGAAAGGATGCTTGGAAAACAATTCAATCGGCGGGAATCTTACTTCTTGGCATCAAGCACCGCATTCCACTTGTCAATGTTCTGCTTCTGCGCAGCAAACAAGGCATCCGTCGACCCCAGAATTTTGATCCCTTTGATCGTGTCACCTTTGGCAATCTTATTCACCACATCCTGACCTTTGCTCACCTTGCCAAACACGGTGTGCTTGCCATTCAACCAAGGAGTATCCTTGTGGGTAACAAAAAACTGGGAGCCGTTGGTTCCAGGACCAGCATTGGCCATGGAAAAGACACCTGGGCCATCGTGAACCAACTGGGGGTGAATCTCATCCGCAAAACGGTACCCCGGACCTCCGGTTCCCGTGCCGCGTGGATCACCACCCTGAATCATAAAGTTGGGAATCACCCGGTGAAAGGTCAGTCCGTTATAATACCCGCGCTTGGCCAGGTTGAGGAAGTTCGCCACGGTCATCGGAGCCTTGGACGCATACAAGGTGGCCGAAATGTCCCCCTTGCTGGTGCTCAAGACAATCTTAACATCCTCAATAGCCGCTGGCTTGGCAACCGGAGCCGCTTCTTTTTTGGCTTCGTCCGCGGTGGCCAGCACACTGGCCGCCAACATCGTCATCAATGTAATCGCATAATTTTTCATCGGGGAATTCATTAGCCTCTGTTGGCCCCGACTGCAAGCGAGGAAAACCGGAATTCAAGCCACCTTACAGATATCCCCCCCTCAGGGCGAATACACGAGGGGCTAACAGCCTGCGGCGCAGACAGGATTTACATGATGGAAGAGGATTTACAGGATTTTTTAAGAAGTAAGCGCTAGATTTTGGACAAACCTTGATCTTTGAAATTTAGAAATCCTGACCATCCTGTCAGCGCCGCAGGCATCACCAAGATAATCTCCCTAATGTCAGAGCCCTGTCCCCCCCTTGAATCGGAATCTGGATGATGGATTGCGACTTGCAGATTCGTCAGATCGGAGCAACTTGTCCACCATGCCTCATTTCAGTCCACTCAACATCCTGCAAACATTCACAATCCTCTCCTGCCTTCTGTTCATCGTGCAGCCTGCAGAGGCTTTCGACTCGGACAAGGAAAGCAAAGAAAGCTACCAGGTTCTGTCCACCCACGAAACCCAGGCCGTTTTCAAAGGAACGAGCGAACGCAAGTGCCGTCACATGACCGCCCTCTGCCCGGACCGCTGCAACCATGGCGGCACCGTAGCGGAATTTACCATCACCCGCTACCTGCGCTACGACAAACCGGGGAAATACGGAGACCCAAAAACCAAACTTTTCACCACCATGCTCAAAAAGCCGGACATGGATCAAAAAACCATCGAACGGATCGGCAAACTGGCTCCTGGCACCGCGCTGACATTAAACTGGGAGCACCGCTACATCTCCCGAACCTACTCGGATGGCACCTCTGCCAAATTTCCCAGAAGAGTGATCACCAAACTGGAGACCTCACCATTGGCTCTGCCCGCCAAGTAAGTCGTCGGCTAAGATCAACCCCCGCATGCCATTCGGCTCCACCCGGTGGTGAACGTTCCATTCCGTCCGCCGGATCCCAAAGGCCGTTTCCTTACGATCGAGCATCTTACCGGCCAGGAAAAGGGTCGTTCTCAAGGTGTAAAGATGTTGATTGTCACCATCCCAGCGTTTGGGGTTCAGCACGGTAAGCTGTGCCCTCGCCATGCCTGTTTGCTTGGCTCGCACCCTGGAATCACGAGAAGCCACCACCTGTCCCTGATCCAAAATCTCAGTCCTCACCACCAATTGCGACTCTTTTCCCGAACCATTATCAATCGTCGTTTCCACTTCCACAGTCGCTTGCTGATCGTCAACCTCAGGAGTGGTAATATACGTCCCCCAATGCGCAATGTGAATCATCGGTGAATTGATCAACCACACCCGCCCCTGCAATCGGTCCTCATCGGATACCGCTCCTTGACCAAGGTCCATCTGCAACACATTGGCAGCCCCAAAACGCAAATAAGGCGTCACATCCATCCGGAATGCACGGTACCCATGTGTCCATTCCCCGACAACTTGCCCATTCAAGCTCACCCTGGCCGCATCCCGCACATCCTCAAACTCGAGGTAAATTTTCCGTTCACTCGCAGATTCAGGCATCCGGAATTCCTTTGTCAGCCGACCATGCCATGCCACGCCGCCATCAGCGATCGCCTTGGCACTCGCCTGCGCTGGTGCATACGACCACCCGTCATCAAAGGCGGTCCGGCGTGTTGAGGCATCCGCACTCTGAATCATCACCCACAAGCAAGCGCATAAAATCGCTCTGAAGAAATTCGCTCGTTGCTTACAAATCATTGGTCAAAAATAGGTCAGAATCCAAGAATCAAACCCACTCATAGCTCGATACGCAATGCGATGCAACCCCAATGCCATGCACAGCTATCGGACAGGTCCACCTTCCCCGCTTCACCGAATAAAAAACAAATCCCGCATCCCAGAGCGAATACACCAGGGGCCAATAGCCTGCGGCGCTGACAGGATTCACATAATTGAAGAGGATTTACAGGATTTTTTTAGAAGTAAACGATAAGCGTTTTGGGCAAACCTCGATCTTTGAAAATTACAAATCATGTAAAAACCTGGAAAAATCCTGACAATCCTGTCAGCGCCGCAGGCATCACCGAGATAATCTCCTTGATCTAGGACCCCTGTCCCGAATCCCTCAAAAAAAAGAGTTCCCTAAGCTTCGAAAAATACCTATGACCACTGGCGAACTCCCCCCGGACATCCCCTCCAGCCAACATTGCCAGCAACTGGCATGACTGATTGTCATCAAACGCGCCAATTTCAAAGGAAATACGGTGCTTGTAGATCACTTATTTAACTAAGATTAATGATTGATGCCTGCGAGCCTTTTCCCTAAGATGAGCGGGCGCGTTTCTGACTCAATTTTTGAAATGAACCGTATCCGGGTATGTCAAAGAAAATGAATGTGTTAATTGCATGTGGGGGCACAGGTGGACACCTGTTCCCGGGGATTGCTGTCGCCGAGGTTTTGGAAAAACAAGGCCATCAGGTTTTACTCCTCATTTCCGAGAAAAAAGTCGATGCCCAGGCATCACAAAAATACGGAATCCTCAAATTTAAAACTGTCCCCGCCATTGCCAAACCGGCCACCCTCTCGCCGAAGATGATTCCCTTTCTTCTCCGGCTGCGCCAGTCAATCCGCCAGTGCAAAACCATCCTCACCGAACACCAAATCGATGTGGTGCTCGGCATGGGAGGCTTCACCTCCCTGCCTCCGGTCTACGCCGGAAAACGCATGAAACTGGCCACCTACATCCACGACTCGAATGCCCTGCCAGGCAAAGCCAACCGCCTCACCTCACGCTGGTGCCGGAACGTCCTGCTCGGACTGCAAGCCGCCAGCCCCTACTTCAAGGCTAAAAAAGTCGTCATCACAGGCACTCCGGTCAGACAGGAACTACGCGCCCCCCTCCGCCAAGACCGGTCACGGGCTCTATTCAAACTCCCCTCCGACGGCAAGGCTGTCTTGATCATGGGCGGTAGTCAGGGAGCCCAAAAACTCAACACGCTCGTCGTCGAAGCCGCCAAAGCCTTGGGTCAAATCGATCCACCCACGAAACCCAAGAGTCTGGCCGATGATGTTGCCGAGCGCAAAACCAAAGCCGTGGAGGCCGCCCAATCCATGACGGCGCCAACCGAGGCTTCAAGCACCAGCGCCCAACAACGGGCCACCACCGCGAAAAAAAAATCCGGCCCGCCCAAAGTCCGCTTTTTACACATCACTGGCGAAGCCGACTACCAACGGGTCAAGGAACTGTCCAAGGATATAGAAGGATACCACGTCTTATCCTTCTGCGACAACATGGCTGCCGCCTACGCCGCATGCGACTTCGCGCTCTGCCGCGCCGGAGCATCCAGCATTACTGAGCTCTGCCACGTTGGCTTACCCTCCATCCTTGTCCCCTATCCCTACGCGGCCGACGACCACCAGACATTCAATGCCAAAGTCGTCGAGGATGCCGGAGCTTGTATTTTACGCCAGGAAGCCGATCTCGATAGCCAGACACTGATCCGGGACATCACCAAGCTGATCAGCGATGACAACGCGCTTGCACACATGTCCGAACAATCCAAAAGCCTCGACGTCAGCGATGCCGCCGAGCAAATTTGCAAGGTCGTTACTTCAACAAACTAAACGTCCATCCTCCCATCCCCTCATCTTCCATCCCCATGAGCATCAACGAACTCAGCCGACGCCTCACCAACAACGAAAACCCCATTTCCGTCCACCTGATTGGTGTTGCGGGTTCAGGAATGAGTGGTTTGGCCTTGCTTCTGCTCGGCATGGGGCACCGTGTCAGCGGTTCAGACCGGGTAACCACCTCCGAGACCGATCGCATGCAAGGGCTCGGGCTGCGCTTTTCAAGCCCGCACCACGCCGACGAAGTCCACGATGCGGACGTCGTCGTTTACTCATCAGCAATCCGTGAAGACAATGTCGCCCGGGCCGAAGCCCGCAAGCTCGGCATCCCCTGCATCCGACGCGCCGAGTGCCTTGCCGCCATCCTGCACACCCGCGAAGGCGTGATCATTGCCGGCACCCATGGGAAAACCACCACCTCCGCGATGTGCGCTCACGTCCTCCGTCGCGGTGGTATCGTCCCCTGCCACTATGTCGGAGCCGAAATCCCGGTGCTTGGAACCAACGCCCACTGGCAAGAAGAGGCCGAACTTATGATCGCCGAAGGTGATGAAAGTGATGGCACCCTCGCACTCTACCAACCGAGACACACGGTCGTCCTCAACATCGAGGAAGAGCACCTCGACTTCTATCGGGATATCAACCACATCAAAGAAGTTTTCACCCAGGTGCTCGACCAAACTAAAGAGCATAAGATTTACTTCTCAGGCTGCCCGGTAGCCAGTGAACTCTGCAAAAACCGCCCAGGCGCCATTTCCTACGGCTGGGAAAACGCCGACTACATCGCAACCGATATTGGAGAGTCCGGGGGAACCGTCACCTTCGATGTCAACAAACATGGCGATCTGCTCGGGCGTGTCGAACTCGGTATCCCCGGCAGACACAACGTGCTCAACGCCCTTGCCGCCATCGCTGTTGCCGATGCCGCCGGTGTCGATTTCCAACTGGTTTCCCGAGCGCTCTCCACCTTTGCCGGGGCAAAACGCCGATTCGAAAACAAGTATTTTTCTCCAAAGCTCAGGATCATTGACGACTACGGCCACCACCCGACCGAAGTGGCCGCCACCCTGCAAACCGCCCGTTCGCTCAACCCCAACCGTCTGGTCGTGGTCTTCCAGCCACACCGCTACAGCCGAACCCAAAAACTGGCCGCCGAATTCGGCCAAGCCCTGCAAGCTGCCGACCAAGTCTTTGTCACTGACATCTATCCGGCCAGCGAACTACCGATCGAAGGTGTCACCGCCCAAACCATCGTCGACGCCATCCAAGCCCATGGCGACACCAAGGCGTCCGTCGTGGGAGACATCCCAACCGCCCACTACCAAGTGGGGAACGCTTTAAAAGAAGGCGACATGCTGATCACTCTGGGAGCAGGCAACGTCCACACCATCGGCACCCGTATCGCACGTGACATGGCCGTGCTCGAAGAAATGCTCCGCTACTGCCGTAACGACAGCGCCCGCCAGGTTCAGGCGAAACTCTACGAACCGATGAACCGCCACACCACCATCCTCTGCGGCGGCCCGGCACAATTCTGGATCGAACCCAACACCTCCGAAGCCTTCGCCTTCATCGTTGCCTATTGCCGCGAACGGGGAATCCCCCAGCGAGTCATCGGCAGAGGATCCAACCTCCTGGTCCGGGACGGCGGCATCCGCGGTGCGGTGATCCACCCCACCGGCGGAGAATTTTCAGATGTGCATATCGATGGCGATATCATCACAGCCGGAGCCGGTGCCCGTTTCAAAAAAGTAGCCAGCGTGGCGGCCAGCCAGAACCTGACAGGGATGGAATGGATGGAAGGCATCCCTGGCAACGTCGGCGGAGGCCTGCGAATGAATGCGGGTGCCATGGGTATCGAAACCTTCGACCAAGTCATCAGCGTACGCTTCCTCGATGAAGACGGGGAAATCCGCGAACGCACACGTGAGGAAATCATCGCTTACTACCGCAACGTCCCCGAGCTCCGCAGAAACTTCGCCCTCTCAGCCAAGTTCCAGGCCAAGCCATCCTCCCCGGTAAAAATCGCTGAGCGCATGGAAACATCCAAAGCCAAACGCAAAAATTCACAACCGATCGCCGCAAGCGCCGGATGCGTCTTCAAAAACCCGGAGGAAATACCCGCCGGCCAATTGGTGGAACAACTCGGCATGAAAAATGCGAGCCACGGCAAAGCCCGGGTCTCATCAATCCACGGAAACTTCATCGTCAACGACGGCAAAGCCAGCGCCGGCGATGTACTCTCCCTGATCGATACCATCCGCCACAAAGCCAAATCAGAATACAACATCGACCTCGAAACCGAAGTCCAAATCATTGGCGAAGATGAAATCACATTCTAACTTAAGACTAATCTAACACCCACTCATGGACAAAGACTCACTCATCGCCGTTCTCATGGGCGGCCCAGGCTCCGAACGCCAGGTATCACTAGCCTCCGGTAATGCAGTGCTGGAAGCGCTGCTCGCACAAGGCTTGAACGCTGTGGGCGTGGATGTCACCAGCACGAACCTTGAGCTCCCCGAGGGAACCAAACTCTGCTTCAACGTCATCCATGGAACCTTCGGAGAAGATGGCACCATGCAGAGCCAACTCGAGGAACTCAACATCCCCTACACCGGCGCGGGCCAACAAAGCAGCCAACTCGCCTTTGACAAGGTGGCAAGTAAAGAAGCATTCATCGCCCACGACGTGCCCACCCCAGGCTCGGAAATTGTTGATTGTTCAGCGGGCGTCAAACTCCCCGAGATGCCACTGCCATACGTGGTCAAACCTCCCCGCGAAGGATCCAGCGTCGGGGTGCACATCGTCCGCAGTGAATCCGAGGCGCTGGCCGCCATCGAAGACGCAGCCAGCTACGGGAACGAAGTTCTGGTCGAAGCCTTTATCGAGGGCAAGGAACTCACCGTTGGCATCCTCGACGGAGAAGCCTTACCAGTCGTGCACATCGCACCACGAAGCGGCTTCTACGACATGAAAAACAAGTATCCGTGGATGAGTGAGGAGGGCGGAACCGACTACTACTGCCCCGCCGATCTTGATGAAACAACCACCCGCCGCGTGCAAGAAGCCGCAGCCGCAGCCCACCAATCACTGGGTATTGAAATCTACTCACGAGTCGATGTCCTGCTGGATGCCGATAATCGCCCCTACGTTCTCGAGGCCAACACCATCCCTGGCATGACCGCCAGCAGCCTGCTGCCCAAAGCAGCCCAAGCTGTTGGTTATGGCTTCGGCCCTCTGTGCGAAAAAATTGCCGATCTCTCGTTAGCCTTACGTGCACCGTCTCACTAACAGCCCCACCCCGCCATGCCCCTGATCAAATTCCGAAAAAAAACATCCCGCAGCCTGCGCTCCCACCGGACCGTCAGACGCGGTGGTGATATTCAAAAGCTGCACATCAAGGTCAGCTCCCCGAGGATCGTCATGATCCAGATCATGAATGGGATTGGCAAGGGGCTGAAGCTCTCCATCGTGTTCGCCCTGATTGGGCTCGCCGCATGGGGTGGCTACAAAGGAATGCGACACGCCTTCATCGATAACGAAAAATACAAACTTCAAGAGATCAAACTTCAAACCAATGGCCACCTCGACCATCAACGGGTCGTGGAAGTTGCCGGGATCAACCTCAATGACAGCATCTTTGCGGTCAACGCAGAAGATGCCCGCAAACGTCTCAACGCCCTCCCCGAAGTGATTGATAGTTCCGTCAACCGACGCTTACCCGGCACGCTCAAAATTAAAATCACCGAACGTGTCCCCGTCGTTTGGCTCGAGTGCGACCAGCTCGGTTACCCCGGGCGCAAGGATGGAGGCATCCTGGCCGACAAGGATGGCATCACCTTCCCCTGCGAAGGTGCTCTCTGGCAAACCGCACGCGACCTTCCAGTGATCGTGCTCAAAGAGTCCACGGTCGACGATTTTGAACTGGGAAAACCCATGCAACACCGCGATGCCATGAGAGCCCTGCGGCTGATCCAACGCTTCAGCAATACCGGGATCAGAAACGATTGGCTTCCCGAGCGCGTGATCCTCGTCAACAACTACTCGATGGATGCCGTGTGCAACGATGGAACCAGAGCAACCTTCGGTATGTATGAGCACGAACGCCAAATGCGGGACTTTATTAAAATCAGTGAACATACACGCAAAACCCAGCGTAACATTCAACACATCAACCTGATTCCCAAGAAAAACATCCCCGTGCGCTTTGCCGCCACCCCCCAGCTCGTTCAGCCCAACACACCCTGACCTGCTCCACCATACCACCAGCTCACACCCTTTCCTCTCTCCCCAAACCATGGCCAAATCTAAAATTTACGTCGGACTTGAAGTAGGCACCTCAAAGACCTGCATGGTGGTCGGCGAAGTCAAGACAGACGGATCCGTCAAAATCCTCGGCGTCGGAGAAACACGCAGCGCCGGTGTGCGCAAAGGAGAAATCACCGATATGGCACAGGCCAAAACCGGCCTCAAGGACGCCTTACTCAAAGCCGAAGATATCTGCGATGTCGATATCAGCAGCGTCCTGCTCGCCGTCACCGGATCCCATATCAAAGGTGCCAATAACCGAGGAACCTTCCGACTCCGAGACGATGAAGAAGAAATCCACCTCGGCCACATAGAAGAAGCCACCGAACTCGGGCGCGACCTCGCCATTCCAGGCGATCACGTCTACCTGCATAACTTTATCAGCCACTACCGACTCGATGGACAGGAACATAGCGTCAGCCCGATTGGACTGTTAGGACGAACCCTGGATGTCGATTTTCATATCGTTCACGGCATCCGTACCCGGATTCAAAACTGCATCAAGTGCGTTCGTGAAATCCCACTCGAAGTCGATGACGTCGTATTCGCCCCCATCGCCACAGCTCAGGTTGCCTTGGATCGGGAGGATAAAGACAGTGGAGCCCTCGTTATTGATATCGGAGGAGGCACGACCGACTACGTGCTCTACCTAAATGGAGCCATTGCGGCATCCGGCTGCATCCCCGTGGGCGGAGACCACATCACCAACGACATCCACCTCGTGACCCACATCCCATTTTCGCGTGCCGAAGAGCTCAAGAAAAACGAAGGGGATGCCTCCGGCGATCCGGCCCGGGGAGTCGGGAACGTCAAGGTGCTCGATGACCAAGGATACGAAGAAGGAGAGATCAAACGTTCTCTGCTCAATGACATCATCCACGGACGCCTCGAGGAAACCCTGCACCTGATCCTTGAACGACTTCCAAACAACGCTCTACGCAATATAGGAGCTGGTGTTTACATCACCGGAGGCACCAGCCGCATGCGAGGCTTCACCGACCTTGCTGAAAAAGTCTTCCCTGGATTACCTATCTATCAGGCTGAGCAATCCAACATCAGCGGCGTACACGCCAACTTCCGCGACCCGCAATACACCACCGCCGTCGGACTCATTCGCTACGCCCAAATACTCGACGCCGAACGGGACGCCGCCACAGGGCGCGGAAAAATTGGCAAGTTCTTTAAATCCCTCTGGCCCTTTGGTTAAAGCACCGTGAGGCACTAATACCATTCTCCCAGTTAAATTGGCAGAATGGTTTGAGTTTAAGATGATGAGTCAGTCAGCAAGCTGAATGGTAAGAGGACACTGAATCTTTTAGATTTTACCGTTGTTGCGCGTCGGTTGCATAGCCCGCTATGCGCCTTCCTTGCGCCTAGTTAAAATCGAAAACCTTCAGTGCCATTCAGCCAATTTAACTGATCAAATGGTATAACGCGTGGATACACGAGAAAACCCTACCCCCAAGCACCCACTGGGATAAGGCAGGAAACACTTTCCAGCGTTCACGGATGATGAGGACAGGATTCCATCCTGTCGACAACCCGAGGTATGATCAGCCCAAGGAGAATGGCACCCGCTCAAACGAATTCACAGCGGTTGATTGAGGCCAGTCAGCCCAAAGCAAAAGCTCCGCGTTCCCAAGCATGCCGACAGGATGGAATCCTGTCCTACCTTCGATAGATGACCGTTGAGCTTGTTCGCGCCAACAGCCTTCCACCTCACATCTCAAAGCAACTTCCCAAACACGCGAGAATCACGCCCACTCGCTAACAACTGCTGACTCCTCACTTGCGGGATCGCAGCAGCATCCCATTCCTCGTAACCCATCCTGTCCTGGAAGAAATGAGCTGCTCGGTTGGTCAGCGAAAAGACAGAAGCCAAACCAAGCTCCCGGGCCTGCTGCTCAGCATAGGTCACCAGTTCCGCACCGTATCCCAACCCCTCGTGCGCTTGCTTCACATACAGACAGGCAACTTCCGCCGTATCCGCTCCTGCATAACGCAACAAGGCCACACACCCAACAACATTGCCGTCGATATCCATGACCGAGTAATCCTCCAGATGCTGCTCAATATCAGCATAGGTTCTTGGAACCAATCGAGAGTTGCGGACCGACCGACCGATCATCCCTAACAATTCGACAATATCCTCCTCACGGATCGGACGAATACCACGGTAGCTATCAGCGTACACCATGGTTCCCACACCTTCGTTTGAAAACAGCTCATTCAAGAGCACCGCGGGGAACGAACCGTTCAACAAATGAACACGATCCACACCTAACTGACAGGCGGCTTCGGCTCTGGACAATAAAGGGTCCAATGACTCCCGTTTCCCTAAATCCGCCGCACGGATTGCTCCTTGTTCTGCCGCCCCGCTCCCCGCTTGCAACAGAATGAACTTGGACGCCCCCAATTCAACAGCCAACGCTGCCTGAGATGTGGACAACGGCTCTTGACCGGAAAAGTCAACAAGCGCTGCTTGGCCCCGCCCGAGAACTAAGGCCAGATCATCACTCATGCTGGCGTCAGGCTTAAGGACAAACGGTTCTTGAGCATACTTCAGTTCCACTTCGGCTGCCCGGTCGAAAATTTCATCAATCCCGTGCAGGGAACTCCCCAGGACCAGTTTCACCCCGATATTTTGTAGTGCTAACAAGTCCAGCATCGTTTCCGCCAAATTGGCATGCGGAACATCGATCACAATCACAAAGGTCTTCCCCTTAAATTGAGGGACATATTGCAGCAGGCCTCTGACATCTATCTGGGACATATCAATCGTATCGGTGGTTGCTTATTCAGATTCGGGCACCTCCATCCCTCTGGAAACGGCCGCCTGATGCGCCTGCTCGGGAACCAACTGCCGCCAAGCGTCATCCCTCCGGGAAATCATCCCCTGAACATCCCGACCGGTAAATTTCAGTAATGTGGAATCACCGCAGGGAATGGCATGAATTCTGTCGTTGTCACAAAAATAGCGGTACAAGTGCTCCAGATGACTCGCCACCTTGAAATTTTCCGCCGTCACCAATTCATTCGATTTGCGGTTCTCCCACGGATAGACATAAAGCGACAATTCATTTTTGAACAAACGCCCGAACGACTCCAAAATGCCTCCAGCCAGATTCTCCGACCATTTCTCTTTAAACAACTCATTGAGAAGCCCAATACTCAATACGATCCCGATCGGACGTGTCGTATACAAACTCAGATAGCTCGCAATCCGGTGAAACTCGGGACAACGTGACACCAGCACCGTCTTACCCAGTGCCTGTAGCGCATCCGCCCGCTCCAAAAAGGCCAAATGATCCACCTCCCCGCCGCGCAGCAGGTTATTCATCGAAATTTCGCATAGTTCAATCGCCTGCTCGCCCGGTTCCAACTGCTGAAACACCTCACGGGTCTGACGCAACATATCCAAATGCAAGTTCATCACCGGATCAAAACTTCCCCGCAACAGAATGATCGGCTTTTTATAAAGAACTTCCGCCGGCTGCACAACTTCACCGTTCGGTAAAAACATAGCAGCATCCGTCAAGCCGCTTTTCACCAACTGCAAATGGCACAGCCGGTTATCCACCATCTCAAACCCCTTGCCGCTGAACTTCAGCATATCGACCTCAACCTGGTCATTGGTCAGGCCGTCCATCAAGGATTCCACAAATACAGGTAAATCATCGCGATGATAAAAAGCGGCAAAAATAAGGTTCACCCCGATGATTCCCAGAGCTTCCATCTGATCCACATTTTCCTGATCCAACAAGCGGACATGGATTAATATTTCGCAAGGTTCTTCCCTGGGCCTGAGCTGCAATCGAATCCCTAACCACCCATGGCACTCGGCTGTATCCTGATACCCCCTGGCCCGAACCGTATTACAAAAACTAAAGAAGGTGGTATCGTCACCACGACCTCCCGCCAGGCGCTGTTCCAACAAGTCATACTCGTAAGCAAGCATGGCACTCAAGCGCTGCCGTGACACGTAGCGTTGTGACTTCCCGTAAATGGCGTCACTCACCGTCATGTCGTAGGCCGAAATCGCCTTGGCCACCGTCCCGGCGGTAGCAGACACACGGAAAAACCAATTTGCCACCTCCTGGCCGGCTCCAATTTCAGCAAAGGTTCCGTAAGTGGAGCGGTCGAGGTTGAACTGAAGTGCTTTGTCGTAAGTCGACAACTTGGTTTGTTTACTCATGGGGGTTTGTCTCTTCGCTTGGAATGGTCAGCTCCTTAGGTGGACGAACCCACCCATTTTGTATGTAATCCACAATTTCCACCTGATTATCAGCGACGCTGCCTTCGGGGAACTTCACCTTGAGGGTGGCCGGAAGCGCCCGACCACTCTTCAGGTCCCCGAGTAAACTCGTAAGCGTCGATGTCTGCCGATCAATGTAGCCATACAATGCCCGGTCTGCGTCCGGGTATTCCATCCGAACAACCAACCATTTTTGGTCATCGCGAAACATCCGGTTGTAATAACTATCAGGGTAACAAGTGACCCGTAACTCAATCGGGCTGACCGGTTTTTGCTTGAAGACGTCCGGCCAGCGGACTTCCGTCCAGGCTACCCAACTTTCCCAGTCGACCAAATAGCCATCCGGGGTCCGCTCTACCGCGATGTGCCGGATCGAATAATCGCCAAGTCGAACGGACATTGAGGCCATCACCCCCTTGACGGTAACGCCACCACCATAACCAACATCCTTCACTCCCGGACTTTGCCAAGCATGCTGGGCATACCATGCGCGCATTCTTGGTACGGTCACACCGGGAGTTCTTACCAGTTTTTCCAGTTCGGCAGATGACTCAGCGGTCAGAAAATCCCGTACGACCTTCTCGGCAGCCTCCATCACATCCATCCCGGTATTGACGGACTCTTCGATTTCTCTTTGAGCCTTCAACTCATCCGGGGTCATGGTCACATTGATCTCATTATCCGGAGTCTCCATGTTCCCCTGATCCACTTGCGTAATGCCCCCCCCACTCTTTTCCTTTCTGACAGACAGATTAGCCATCACCAACCAAGCTCCGATTGCGACAACCCCCAGACCAAGCACCGAGCCCCCGACCACCCAGAGCAGCGAACTCGCTCCTGCTGAAGAAGAGGATGAACGCGCCTGATCCCAGGAGGGCTCCCGCTCTGATGTTGCCTTTTTCCTCCGGACTTTCCGGTGTGCCGAAGAGCTGTGCCGTCTCTTCTCCGGTTTTACCGCCGGAGCCGCATCCACATCCGCAAAGGATCGGGCGGCAATCGGCAAATTCTCCTTTTTGTTTCTCGGCTCCGCCGCCACTGGCGCTGCCATTTCCGGCGATATCGGATCCGCAGGCTGACTCAGCTCACCCCCACGGGGCAAATTCAGCAAATGACGGCAAGCCGGGCAAATCACTCCCTTCCCGGCATGCCCCTTCGGGACCCGGAATACAAAACGACAGACCGGACAAGCATACCCAGCCCATGTCCGTTTTTGTTGAGTAGAATGCGTCACGAAATGACGATGTTCCAGCGGCACAAAAAGTGCAAGTCAGCAGTTCGCGAATTCGTCATTCACCATTGACCTGCACACCTTCCTTTCGCATGCTGAGCCCGAACACTCATCACACCCACCTTTCATCCACACACAATGAACACCAACCATTTTGCCCTCATTCTCGCCGGTGGCAGCGGCACCCGCTTCTGGCCCCTCTCCCGTAACGCCCGTCCAAAACAGCTCCTCAATCTGTTCGATGACACCACGCTGCTCAACCAAACCATCGCACGCCTCGAAGGATTGATCCCTCGCGAAAACATCCTGATCCTGACCAACACCCTGCAAGAACAAGCCGTCAGAGAAGTCGCATCCGAACTCCCACCCGAGAACATCTTTGCCGAACCCGCCAAACGGGACACCGCGCCCGCAGTCGCCCTCGGCACCGCCCTGATCGCCGCCAGAAACCCTGGGGCCACCATGATGGTCCTGCCATCCGACCAATTAATCACCGACGTCGAGGCCTATCAATCGGTCATGGCTGACGCCCTCAGCACCGCCGAAAACAACACAGCCCTCGTCACCATCGGCATCAAGCCCACCTGGCCGTGCCCGTCATTCGGCTACATCGAACGGGGAGAACCCGCACAACTCGATGGCCCACCTCTCACACACACCCCAAACGAAGTCAGCCGCTTCCGCGAAAAACCCAACCCGGAACTTGCCGAAACCTTCCTCCGTCAGGGGAATTTCGCTTGGAATGCCGGTATGTTCATCTGGTCCGTGCCCACGGTGACCAACGAACTTGCCCAACACACACCGGAGCTCGCCGACTTCATTCAAGAAATCAGCCAGTCAACCGACCTCGCGGAAACCGTCAAACAACGCTTCCCCAAACTTACACCCATCTCCATCGACTACGCCCTGATGGAAAAAGCCACCCGTGTCCTCAACATCGAAGCGTCCTTCGACTGGGATGATGTCGGGTCCTGGATCTCCATCGCAAAGTACCTCGGAACCCAGGGGGACAACAACCAAACCAACTGTGAACTTGCTGAAATCGACAGCGAAAACAACATCGTTTTCAACGCCCGCAAAGACTCCAAAGTGGCGCTATTGGGAGTCGATGACCTGATTGTCGTCCAAACTGACGACGCCCTGCTTATCGCCAACCGCCATCAAGCGGATGCCATCAAAAACCTGACACCTCAGTTGCCCGAAGAACTCCACTAACCATTCTTACTTCGTTATTTCCCATGGAGCACCCCATTTTAGGTATTGATCACGGAGACGCCCGCATCGGCATCGCCGCCACCGACCCGGCAGGCATCCTCGCGCACCCCGTGGAAACCATCCAAATGGACTCTCCGGACCCCATCGGCCGAATTGTTGAAATTGTCGCCGAACGGCAAATCCAACAACTCGTTCTTGGCCTGCCGATCAAACTCGACGGCCATGAAGGCCCGGCGGCAATCAAAGTTCGCAAATTTGGCAAGCAAATCCGCGAACGGCTTCCGGACCTGCCGCTGCATTACATGGATGAGACCTTCACCACCGTGACCGCTTACGACAAACTGCACGAAGCTGGCTTCAGTAAAAAACGCAAAGCCAAACAGCAGCGGGCCATCATCGACCAAGCTGCCGCCGTTGAAATACTCAACAACTGGATGGAACAAGCATAAGCGGACAAGCCCATCCCCCCCTTGCCTCATTTGATTTCAGCCCACTGAAATCAAAAAACATAGTATTTCAGATCTGATTAGACAGCCTCCCCCGATCATGCTAGATTGGCTACCATCGTATTTGCGACGGTTCCACTCTGCATGCCATGTTCTCAAACTCCAAATCTCCATCTCTAACATCATCCCCCTGCACCAAGCCCATCTGCACATTGGCATGCTTGGCGCTAATCGCCACCACTGGCTACAGTTTTGCAGGCAAAGAAGGTGAACTGCTCGTCTGGATTGGCGGAGACAAAGGATACCGCGGCCTGGCGGAAATTGGCAAACGCTTCGAACGTGAACTCGGTCGCCCGGTGAAAGTCGAAGCACCCGAAGGCGTCACCGACAAATTCCAACAGGCGGCCCAGTCAGGCAAAGGTCCCGACATCATTTTCTGGGCTCATGACCGGGCAGGCGAATGGGCCAGCGCCGGCCTACTCAGTCCGGTCCGTCCCAAGGAGACATTCAAAGCCAAGTTTGAAGCCAAAGGCTGGGATGGATTCAAACACGGAGGCAAAATCTGGGGATACCCGGTCGCACTCGAAGCGGTCGGCTTGATCTATAACAAAGATCTCGTAAAGTCCCCCCCGGCTCAACTTTCGGAAATAAAAGCGCTCAACGCCCGACTGCAACGCGAGCACCAGGCGTCTGCCATTCTATGGGACTACCAAAACACCTTTTTCAGTTGGGGTATCATGGCCAGCGACGGCGGCTATGTCTTCGGCAACTCAAAAAACGGTGAGTATGACGTGGCCGATATTGGTATCGCCAACCGCGGATCGATCGACGGCTTGAATGCCATCGTCCAACTCATCGATGACGGCGTGATGCCCAAGGGCGCATCCTACTCTGTGATGGAAGCCAGAATGAACTCCAGTGAGGTCGCGATGATGATCAGCGGTCCCTGGGCCTGGGCCAACCTACGCAAAAGCGGTATCAACTTCGGGGTCGCGCCTGTGCCAGGCATCAACGGTAAACCCGGCAGACCCTTTGTCGGAGTGCTCGGAGCGATGATCAACCGCTCATCCCCCAACAAGGAACTAGCCCGGGAATTTATCGAACACTACGTACTCACCGACGAAGGGCTGAAAACCATCGACCGCGATGTGCCCTTGGGTGTTCCGGCCAGAACCACAACCTACCAGGACCTTGCAGCCGAAAATCCACTCATTGCCGCTACCATGCAAAACGTGACCAATGGCGTGCTCATGCCCAATGTTCCCGAGATGGGTAAATTCTGGTCGGCATCAACCACAGCCTTGCAAATTGCCACCAATGGCCAGGCGACACCCGACAAGGCGCTCAAGGACGCAGCGGAAAACATGAAATAACACCCCGGCCCCAACAACCCGAACCATCTCTCATCCATGGCTGACCATCACCGCACCAAACTTCAGTATGTGCTTACCGCCGCTATCACCCTGCCGGCACTCTATCTGTCGTTCCTCATCTACCAGAGCGGACAGTTCACCATTGCTCTCATCCTTCTCTGCCTGACACTCCTGTTCAATTACGTTTACCTCAATTCGAAAGCCTACACTTACCGCTACCTCTTCCCCGGATTGATTGGCTTCGGTCTTTTTGTCATCTTCCCCCTGATCTACACCTTTGTCATCGGCTTCACCAAGTATGACGCCAATCACCTGCTCTCTCACCAGCGGGTCAAATCCGATTTCCTCACCCAAAACTACATCCCGGAAGACGCCGTCAGTTACCGCTATGTTCTCTACCGCCAGGATGGCAAACCGGACAGCTACCGGCTGTGGTTGGAATCCGAGGATCTACCCGAAGGCACCACCAAAACCCGCTTCATCTCCGAGCCCTTCCCGCTTTACCCACCCGGCGAAATCAAACTTGGATCGAATGATTCAAGCGATCCCATCCCACTGGTAGCAGCACCTGAGCACCCGACGGGAACCCCACTCCAGCTCGCTGACATCACCAGACCCAAGCTCTACATTCCACTTAAAACCCACACCTTCACCACCCCGGATGGCCCCGGACTCAAACTCGAAAGCCTTCGTAGTTTCACCACTCTGCTTCCACTCTGGACAGAACTCGATGAAGGCCAAAACGAACAACTCAAAAACCTGCAGTCGGGTGAAATCATCACTGCGAACAACGAAGCCGGCCGATACGAGAACGAGGACGGGGAGCAAGTCGGGTTCGGGTTCCGCACCTGGACCGGCATGGACAACTACAAACGGATTGTCAAAGACGAGCGGGTCAAAGGCCCGTTCATCAAAATCTTCATCTGGACCATTGTTTTTTCGGCGGCCTCCGTCCTCCTGACCTTTGCCCTGGGTATGGTTCTCGCGGTGCTCCTTGAATGGGAATCCCTGAAGGGAAGAAAGATCTACCGCACCCTGCTCATTCTCCCCTACGCGGTTCCCGCCTTCCTCTCCATCCTCGTCTTCAAAGGCATGTTCAATCAGGAAGCCGGCGCCATCAACGAGGTGCTTTCCTCACTCTTCAACATCAAACCTGAATGGGTCACCGACCCCAAATTTGCCAAGGCCATGGTCCTGATCGTCAACGTCTGGCTCGGCTACCCCTACATGATGCTGATCAGTACAGGAGTCCTTCAGTCGATCCCCAAACAAATCTACGAAGCCAGCTCGATCGACGGATCCAACACCATCCACGACTTCTTCAAACTCACGCTCCCCCTCATCATCACCCCCTTAGCTCCACTTTTAATCGCCAGCTTTGCCTTCAATTTTAACAATTTCAACCTCATCTTCCTGCTCACCCAGGGAGGCCCCAAAATGGTCAACAGCACAGGAGTCGCAGGAGAAACCGACATCCTCGTCACCTACACGTTCAATCTCGCCTTCATGGACAGCGGAAACAACTACGGCCTCGCCTGCGCGATTGCCACGATCCTTTTCGCCATCGTGGGAACCTTGGCATGGATCAACCTGAAAATGACCAACAAAAATGCCGCCCTACGTTAATTCAGGCACCGCAACCCAACCTCACATCCAAATATCATGAATGTTCACACCCGCAGAAAATGGCAACACGGAATGGCTCACGCCTTTCTGATCGGCTTCATCCTGATCGTGATCATCCCCTTCCTCATGGTCATCTCCGCATCTTTTACCAAAGGCAATCTGGCCCCGAACCAACTGTGGCCGGAAGAGGTGTCCATGGAACACTGGAAGTTTGTTCTCGGTATCGAATATGAAGAAGTCATCAATGCCGAAACCGGGGAAACCCGAACCATCAAGGCTGCCACTCCTCCCTTGGTCTGGTTCTGGAACTCCCTCAAAGTATCCCTCCTGGCCTCCGCAGGCATCCTCTTGCTCTCAGCCTCATGCGCCTACGCTTTTGCCCGGATGCATTTCCGCTTCAAACACCAACTGCTCAACAACCTCCTCATCCTCCAGATGTTCCCCATGGTGCTCGCCCTGATCGCCTACCGGGTCATCCTCGAGTTCCTCGGCGACTACGTCCCCGCCTCAGGACTCAACACCCACGCCGGGCTCATCCTGATCTACCTCGGCGGCATCTCAATGTATATCTGGATGATCAAAGGCTACTTTGACACCGTACCTGCCAGCATGGAGGAATCGGGAAAGATTGACGGAGCTTCCCCCTTTCAGACATTCATCCACATCCTACTGCCCATGAGTGCTCCGATCTTCGCCGTCGTCTTTATCCTCTCCTTCATCGCCTTCATGTCGGAGTATCCGGTCGCATCCGTGATCCTGCAGACAAGCGATCAGTGGACACTCGCCGTCGGGGCCAATTCCTTTCTCTATGAACAAGAAAAACTCTGGGGCCGCTTCTCCGCACTTGCCGTGCTCAGCGGCATCCCCATCACCCTCATCTTCATGGTCTGCCAACGCTTCCTGATCAGCGGCATGACCTCCGGAGGAGTCAAAGACTAACAACTCACCACCGAAACAACCCATCAAACTTCGAAAGCCATGGAAGACGCCAGCGTATCTATCAAATCCCTAGACAAAGTCTATCTCGACGACAAAGGAAAACCCTCGTTCCATGCCGTCAAAGCCATCGATCTTGAAATCCATGACGGCGAGTTCATGGTCCTGGTCGGGCCGTCCGGATGTGGGAAAAGCACCACTCTGCGCATGATTGCCGGGTTGGAGTCCATCTCCGGCGGAACCATCTCGATTGGCAATGCCGTGGTCAACGACCTCAGCCCGAAAGACCGCGACATCGCCATGGTTTTTCAGAACTACGCGCTCTACCCGCACATGACGCTCTACGACAACATGGCCTTTGGACTGAAACTCAAAAAATTCAGTAAAGCTGAGATCGATGAACGCATCCAGGAAGCCTCTGAGATTCTTGGTCTCACTCCCATGCTGCAAAGAAAACCCAAAGCCCTCTCCGGAGGACAGCGCCAACGGGTCGCGGTTGGCCGGGCCATCGTCCGCCATCCCAAGGTCTTCCTCTTCGACGAACCCTTGTCGAACCTGGATGCCAAAATGCGGGTCTCCACCCGAGCCGAGATCTCCAAGCTGCACAAAAAACTCGGCAGCACCATGGTCTACGTCACCCACGATCAGGTCGAAGCCATGACGATGGGCGACCGGATCACCGTGATGAAAGACGGCGACATCATGCAGGTGGATGACCCACTCAACCTCTACCAAAACCCAGCCAATATGTTTGTCGCCGGCTTCATCGGCAGCCCGCCCATGAACCTGCTTCACGGAACCATCGAGTCATCCGAATCTGGCATCACCTTTGTCGAAGAAAGCGGAGAGGGTGAGGCGGCCCGGATCACACTCCATGGAGACGTTGCCCAAAAAGCCGAACAGCGCATCGGTCAAGCCACGGTCTTCGGCATCCGACCGGAACACTGCAGTGAGCACCCCTCCGCAACACACAGCACTCAAATCTCAGCCCCGGTCGAAATCGCCGAGATCATGGGTGAGGAAACCTACGTCCACCTGCAGCTCTCCAAGCACCTGCTCATCGCCCGGGTCAACACCGAAAGTTACCGCGAAACCACTCAGCAGCTCAACATCCACCTCAACCTCGACAAAGCCAAACTCTTCGACCCTGCCACCGAGCAAGTCCTCTGACCCTTAGCCACCGAAGCTTGCCGGCCCAGCATCCTTTCCGTGCCTTCCGTGTTTTCCGTGGTCAACCCCACGTCAAGGAAATCTCGGCAGGTGATGACAAGAAAGGGAGTGCGTTCCCTGCCCGATCGGTTTATAAAGCGTCTCAGCCCCCCCAGATCCATTCAACCGACGCATGGCCAGTCAACAACGCCCACTCATCTACCAGCTCATGGTGCGCCACTTTGGTAACACCAATGAAACCCGCAAGACTCATGGCACCATCGAGGAAAATGGTTGCGGTAAGTTCAACGACATCAATGATGCCGCCCTGCGCTCCATCAAAGACCTCGGCATCACCCACATCTGGTTTACCGGTGTGCTCGAACAAGCATCGGGAACCGCCTACCCAAACCGACCGGCGGACGACCCGGCGATCCTCAAAGGCCTGGCCGGCAGTCCCTACGCCATCCGGGACTACTTCGACGTCAGCCCGGATTACGCCGAGAACCCGGACAATCGACTCGAAGAATTTCAGGCCCTACTCAAACGCACCCATTCCTACGGACTAAAAATCATCATCGACTTTGTCCCCAACCACGTCGCCCGCTCCTACGCAAGTGACGTCCGCCCCGAGCTCAGCTTCGGCAACAACGATGACACCTCCCATTTTTTCAACCCGAATAACAATTTCTACTACCTCGGACACCTACACCCCGGGGGAGGCCCGCCACTCAAACTTCCCACACCAGACGGCGGACACACCCCCTACCAAGCGGAAAGCGACTTCGGCCGGGTGACCGGCAACAATGCCATCACTTGGGCACCCTCGATCCACGATTGGTATGAAACCATCAAACTCAACTACGGTCACGATTTCACGGTCGGTCCCCCTAATGAACAAACATCGAAACTTCCAGGCGCCGATACCATTCTCGAGAACACCCCGGATACCTGGCAAAAAATGGATGCCATCCTCGGCTACTGGCAACACCTGGGGGTCGACGGATTCCGGGTCGATATGGCCCATCTCATCCCAATGGAATACTGGAGATGGCAACTCCGCCGCTGCCACCAACGCGACCCGGAAACCTACTTCATGGCCGAAGCCTACGACGGCGATCCCGCCAAGATGAGCGAAGGCAATGTGCTCGACGCCTTACTCAACTCCGGCTTCGACGCCGTCTACGACGGCCCGACCTACGAGACCATCATGCACATCCACGACCAGGGGAAATGGTCGAATGATATCGATGAGGCCGCCAACCCGTTCAGCCCACACTTTCACCGCGTTGTCCGCTATGCCGCTAACCACGACGAGGTCCGCATCGCCTCTCCCAAAACCTGGGGAGGTGCCGACATGAACGTCGGTCGCTCGGCCTCGGCCATCCTCTTCGGACTCGGTCGCGGCCCGAACATGATCTACAACGGTCAAACCGTCGGAGAGGCCGCGGAGGGGACCGAAGGATTCGGCGGTGATGACGCCCGCACTTCCATTTTTGATTACTGGTCGATGCCTACCCTCGTTGCTTGGTGTAATGACCACCAATACGACGGCGGCAAGCTCACCGACAAACAAAAAGATTTACGCTCCTTCTACGGCCGGCTACTCAAACTCTGTGCCGAGCCCGCTTTCACCAACGGTGAATTTTACGGACTCAACCACGCCAACAAATCCAACCCTCTGTTCGGCCGTCTCGACAACGATCCCGTCTCCGGTCACTGGCTTTACGCCTTCCTGCGCTACGACGCAGACAGCAATCAGGCCTTCCTCGTCGTCGTCAACAACCACACGAGCCAAACGTTAAATAACGTCGCGGTCCATATCCCGGACGACGCCTTGAATTGGCTGGGGGACCTTCCGGAAACGATCACCTTTAACGACCGGCTCGGCTCCGGCATCCACGTCACAGCCAATCGATCCGAGCTCCCGAACAACGGCCTGCAACTACCACCGCTGCCACCACACACCCCGCTGTATCTCGAGATCGGGGCAGACGCATGAACGGCTAACATAAAAATCCCCTCTCCCGGAAAGGGGAGAAGGGAAAAAAGTTTCAAGTTTGCAGATTGAAGTCCTCAACCTCGCTAGAAAACTACCCTTGTTTCTTGGCCTTGATCTTTTTCGCCTCCTCGGCTCCGATTTCACGAACGAAGACGTTGCGCCAGCGGATCTCTCCACCGTGGGTCTGCAGCTGGATAGGGCCTTTTTCTGGAGCTCCTCCCTTACGGTCGAAATAGTTCTCCATCGTTGCATGATCCACCACCAGCTTATCGTTGAGGTAGACGGTCACCTTGTCGCCCACCATGATGATGCGCATGCTGTTCCACTCGCCAAAGGGTTTGTCAGCGAGAACCAGAGGATCCTTACCGGGAGCGCCCTTGCTGTTGTTCCACAGGCCACCGGACCCCTTGTCGGCTCCGATTTTCCACTTCCCACCTTCTTTGGTGTAGTCCCAGATCTGAACCTGAGGCAGACCACGTAAATAAACGCCGCTGTCGGCCTTGGCCACGGTTTTATATTCGAGCAAAAGTTCGAAATCAGCGTAATTCTTGTCGGTTGTCAGATACATCCCGTGGCCGTCGTTGACCAACTCGTCACCTTCGACCGACCAATGTTTGTTGATATTGGCGATGCTATTCTTTTTCTTTTTGGCAAAGTCCTCCTTGGACAGGGCCATCCATTTGGCAGGGTTTTCGGTCTTCAGCCCCCACCATCCGGTGAGGTCCTTGCCATTAAACAAAGCGGTGAAACCCTCGGGAGCCTTCACTTCAGCTGCGGCAAAACCGGAACATGCGGTGAAAAAGAGGGCGGACATGAGTGAAATTCGACGTAATATCATAATAAATCAGGTGAAATCAGTAACACACGATATACAGCCCAGCAAGCCCCCATCTTTCACCCTGCTCTGATTTGTCGATCATCCCACGCCTTTCACCCATCCGCTTTCATACAGCTAGGGCAACCCTATGTCTGATTGGCTCTTCTGCCAATCAACTGAGTCCCACCACCGGCACAAGCACGAATCGTTGATGATCGCCATACGTCTCAGATGTTTCAGGGCTGCGGACCCTCTGACCTGTTCGAAACTCCCCCTCATTCTTGAGTTTGCATTGATCTCAATTTGTGTATTATCACTCTCTATCCATCATACCGTGATAGGATCAAGCAACCTCGCCCTTGAAAAAACATGACTGGCAAAAAACGAACCACCCTGCCCCTTCTATGCGCCGCCACCTTATTCACCCCTTCGTTGCACGCAGGAGGACTCTACCTCTACGAGCTTAGTACTACGGAGACATCTCTAGCCGGCGCCGGATGGGCTGCCCGCGCACAGGACCCCACCACTGTCGTCACGAACCCGGCTGGCATGTCCCGCCTCGAGGGTACGCAACTCCAATTTACCCTTCAACCACTTGCGATTGACTCCGACTTCAGCTCGGACCTCGGTGGAGGATCCAGCCTCGACTCAGTGCTCCCCGGGGGAAGTTTTTTTGCAACCCACCAGCTCAACCAGGAATGGACCATTGGTTTTTCAATGGCCGGATTTTTTGGACTCGGGCTCGATTATGATTCAGGATGGGAGGGACGCTACTACCTCGACGAAATCACCTTACAGAGTATCGGATTCCAGCCCACCGTGTCCTACAAAGTAAACGACCAATTCTCGGTCGGAGCCGGCATCACCCTCATCTACACTGTCTTTGAACAGAAGATGTCAGTTAACAACCCGGGACCAGCGAGCGATGGCAGATTGGATCTAGACGACGAAGTTACCTCACTACAAGCCAACGTTGGATTTCTTTATGAGCCAAACGACCACACCCGCTTCGGCCTCCAATATTTGTCAGAATCCAATATCGACCTGAAGACTCGGCCAGATGTCAAAGGCAACGGTCTGGTTTCCGATGCTCTTCGCCGAATCGACAAATTGGATCTCGGCATGACCATGCCGCAGTCCGTGATCTTCAGTGCTTACCATCAAATCAACGACTGCTGGGCCGTCATGGGCAACGTTGGCTGGCAAGAATGGTCCAAATTTGGCAAGGTTGACATCGACGCATCAGCCGCCAACACAAGCAGATCGATCACTGCCAATCGCCGCTACAAAGATACATGGAATGTTTCGCTTGGCGCGCAATATCAAGTCAACGACCAATGGCGGATCAACACCGGCATCGCTTACGACTCCGAGATGGTTGACGAAAAGAATGTCACCTTCGACCTGCCGACAGCTGAATCGTGGCGATACGGTATCGGAGCTACTTACACCTGCTCAGAAAATTTGGAATTCAGTGCGGGCTATGAAATCGTTTGGTATGGCGATATCGACATCAGTGCGAACCGAGGTCTGGCAGGAAATGTTTCAGGCACCTTCGAAGACCATGCACTTCATTTCCTTAGCTTTAGCGTAAACTGGAAACTGTAAAAACAGTTTATGTCTTCGGGATCAACAATAGCGAGAATCGGCACGGCCCCGGACCGTTGACAAGCCTCACAAGGATTTTGTTCACCCCTCGTTTAAACTTCACCACCCTGACTTGCTCACTGATTTCGTAGGGTGACAATCCGGCATCTTCGAAAACGATCTTCCCGTTCACCCGAATGCGAGCAGCGTCATCGGAAGCAATCGCAAGGTTCATCGTGGTCTCCTGTTCGAAATACACTTCGGTGTAGGCAAAATACAGGGCGTCATTGGACAGCTGTTCGCGGGGAATCCGCACTTCCACCGTCGGACTCTGATAGAACTGCCACCTTAAACGCCCCGATCGTTCATCTTTTCCGGCATAGCCACGTTCATCATCATAGAGGAAATGTCTTTTTCCCGTGGTGTAGATGGCGTCCAAATCAACCTTTTTTTCCAGTGGGTAGATTTTGGAAAAATCGATCTGTCGCCCACGCGTAGCCTGCGCGTCCCAGGGGCCGATGATATGCCATGTATCAATAAACAGGTACCCTTTCCGTTCGCTTTGCGAACTAAAACGACGTCCCGGAAGCACATTAGCCAGCACTTTCTTTTTGTTCACCGTGATCTGCCGGCTTCTATCCTGACTTGCCGCAAGATCCGATCGCAGGGCCAACGAGCGCCAAACGGCCTCACGGCTGCGCTGTCCCGGCCCCGAGGGGTCTCCTTGCTGGTTGGAATTTTCCGTCCCATTACCTCCGCCGCTGCCGAACGGGCCATCCCCAAATTTGGCGTCCCCACTTTTATCACCGCCCTGCCCTTCACCACCATCGGCTTGCTCACCCTCACCTTGCCCAGGCATTTCACCCCCAGACTCCATCAAAGCTCGGGCCGCACTCATCTGAGCCTCCGTCAATGCCTCGGTAAATTGATCCAGCTGATCCACATTCTCGGGCATTTCTTGCTGCAGCTCCTCCTGCATATCATCCTTGGCGTAGGGTTCGTGAGCCAATTTATCCAAAGCCACAGGAAAGGGAATCTCGGCTGCGTCAGCCAGCTCACCAGCGGCCACATCCCCCATCAGGTTCTTGTAGTGCTCTGCCATCAGCTGCGATAACTGATGAAGCTCTGCCATGGTCATCGGACGAATCGTCCGGTCAAACTGAGCGCGCTGCGAGGCCGACAACGGATGGTCCTCCGGTTGGGCAAAGCCACGCACGGCCATATCCCGATCCTGATTCCGGATCGCATCCACATTGGATTGGATACTCAAGCCATAACGAAGCGCCTGCTGCCCCAACAGCTCAGTATAATCTGACTCAGCCAACACTCTGGTCAGCCGATCCACCGCCGCAGCAAGCGGCTTGAACGCATCTTCCGTCGCATGGCTCTGATACCGGCGAGCGAATTGCCAAACGATCTGGACTTCCCGCGCAACAGGCTCCAATTGCTTTAATTTCTGATGAAGAACCGATGTCTTTTCCCCATACGCCTGCATCCTTGATTTACGGATCGCGCCATACACCTTATCCGAGTGCTCGACCAGTAAAGGAAGCAGGGAGTCAAACAATGCCGGATCTTTTCTAAACCTCGCGGTAACCGCAGCCTCTTCTTTTTCCGCAAGAACAATCCGTTGCTCCAAACGTCGAAGCATCTCCATCATTTGCTTCCGTGCGCGTTCTTCTCGCAACTTGGCTAGCCGCTCAACATCTAACTTAGACAATCGACGCCTCGGTTTCTGGCTCTGTTTTTTTTGCCTCTGCTTTTTTGCCTCTGCTCGTTCCTGCTCGCTCGGCATCGACAACTGAGCACTGAACAAATCCGGCTTCAGCAATGCGGTCACGCCAACAGCAAGTAAAACGATGCAGGTCACCACCCGGGCGACCCGGCGCCCGCGCTGCATCCGCCGTTCGATCGGGTCGAGTTCTTTACTGGTTGTAAGCTTCATCGTATGTGCGCACACCCACGTTATTGATTTGATAGAAATTACAAAGATCGAGCACTTCGGCTACGTGAATGAACTTTGTCCGTTTGTCGCAATCGAGACGGATCCCCTGATCCTTATTCACCATCGCGATCTGCTCCAGGCTCTTTCGCAGTTGCATCCGTGAACTCATCACACCGTCAAAATAAAACCGGCCTTTGCGGTCGATGCCGATGACGGTGTCATCGTTGGGTTCGATCTCGATCGCCGCATTGGATACCGGCAATGAGATATCGATGTCTGCATTCTTTTTTTTCAGCATCGTGGTCACCAAAAAAAAGATCAGCAGCAAAAACACACAGTCGATCAATGGCGACATCGACACCTCGACGTTATCTTCATCCCGATGCTTGTTCTTAATTTTCATCTTTCTCCTTTCGGTAAATCGATTGAAAATTATCGGAGTCCGAATAGGTCTTCACGTTGGAAAACCCTTGGATCGTACAAACGTCAAAGACCCGCAAGACATCCTGAAACTCCACATCTTTCTGCACCTGGATTACCAAGGGACGATTCTTTTTTCCTTCCGCCACCAAGATTTTCAGATAAGCTGGTAAATCCGGAACATCCACATAAGTGATCCTGCCAAAGGCATCACGTTGTTTCAAAGGACGTTTGATGGTCCCCTGCTTGGTCAGGCCGATGTACATGGTATCGGACTTCACCGTATCCGCCACGCTCAGCACAGCATCCGGCTGGCGGATCGGGATACGCCGCTCGGTCTTCTTCAACATCGTGGTCACCAGAAAAAAGATCAGCAGCAAAAATACACAGTCGATCAATGGGGACATTGAGACGTCCACATCGTCATCGAGTTCTTTGGACCGTTTAATCTGCACAACGCAATCCTGGTTCAGCTCATCATCTTCCCAAGTGCAAGCTAACGCACTTTCTTCCCAAACCATGCACGCTGGACCCGATCCAAATCAGCCTCCAACTTGTCAGACAGACTCCCCAAACGCACTTTGAAATAATGAAACGCCGCCAAGGAAGGAATCGCGATAATCAAACCCACTGCCGTGGTGATCAGGGCCTTGCCAATCGAGTCACCCAATACCAGGGCAGCCTCACTGCTGTCGGTGAGTTTGGAAAACTTGGCAAAAGCTTCAATCATTCCGATCATGGTCCCGAGTAGACCTAACAATGGAGCCAAGGTTGCAACCACCCCGAGGCTGTAAACTCTTCGGCGGTGGCTTTCGATATCGCGACCGGCAAGATCGCCGGCCATCTCCACTATTTCCGATGACTCATATTCGTTATGTTCCGCCATGTGATTCACCACCTTGGTGAAAGATGATGGTTTTTCCTGATAGAGTGTTTTAGCGGCATCCTCCCCCTCGATGGGGTCAACCGCCATCGCCACATTGACCACCTCGGGAGAAGCAAGCACATTGGATGAACGCATATTGATCAAACGCTCAATGACAAAAAGCACTGCAGCCAGAGCCAACACCAGCAAAGCAATCCCGGTCCCGCCACCCTTTTGTAACTCAGCCATCCAGTCGATGGATGCCTGCATCTGATCAGAGGCAAGATCATCATTTCCGGCATAACATTGTTGGCGAAGAACAAGTAACCCTGCAAACGTGAGCACCCCCATCAGAATCGAACGTGAATTTTTCATAACATTGGTAAACAACCGGACAAGAGGATAAGCTACTGACCATTTAGAAAGCTCTCCTCGAAACTCGGAGACGACCCTTCATCCGGATTTACCGGAATGACCGACACCCGTCCTGGCATTTGTTTAATTAATTCCACAAGATTTAACCCCTGGACGGCCGAGTGCCCCACATGGAAAATCATTTTTTCTCTTCGACTCCCACCCGAATATAACGCATCTTGCCTGCATGAAGTCGTTCATTACTTTTATTTTTTCTCTCAGCTTGCTGCTTGCCCATGCGGATGAGAAAAAAGCAATCGTCGCCGTCTATGATCTGGAAGGAAACATCACCGAAAGCGGCCAGGGAAGTGGCGGACTGTTCGGGCTGGGAGGCGACGGCCGCCGACCACTGACCCATTTCGACCTTGTCCGCAGCATGAAACAAGCCGCAGAAGACGAACGCGTCAAAGGCGTTGTGCTCGACCTCGGAGGTGCCGGACTCAGCCTGGCACAGCTTCAGGAAATACACCGCTGCCTGCAGAGCATCCGAAAAGCTGGTAAAGACGTCTGGTTCTACACCGAAAGCTTAAACAACGGCACCGCCCTCATCGGCGCGGCAGCCAACCACTTCACCCTGCTACCGGAAGGCAACGTCATGCTCACCGGTATGTATTCCGAATCGATGTATTTCAAAGGCCTACTCGACAAAGTGGGAGTCAAAGCCGAGGTCATCCACATCGGTGACTTTAAAAGTGCTGGCGAAACTTTCTACCGGACCGGCCCCAGCGAGTATGCCCAAAAACAATCCGACCTTCTCTTCGATTCCATCTACGGTCAAATCCTCGGCACCCTGAGCCAAGGCCGAAAAATCAAAGCGAAGGAGCTTCAACAACTCATCGACCAAGGGCTCATTAGCCCGCAACAAGCGAAAGAAGTGGGCCTCGTCGATGCGTTGAAGTACCGGACCGATTTTGTTAGTGGCATCCGTGCCCACTATGGTGAAGGCACCAGCTTCGACCGCACATACGCCCTCCCCGATCTCGATGGACCGGACATCAACAGCTTTATGGATGTCATGAAACTCGCCTTCCAATCCGGCAAGTCCAAAAAGCGCCGCAAAGACTACCTCGCCGTCGTTGCCCTGGAAGGCAACATCACCGACGCTTCGGTCGCTCCCGTCCGCAAGGAGGTTCTCAAACTCGCCAAAGATGACAAATGCCTCGGACTGGTTCTCCGGGTCAATTCCCCCGGAGGGTCCGCCCTCGCCAGCGACGTGCTCTGGGAGGCCACCGATGAGTTTAAAGCCAGCAACAAACCCTTCGTCGTTTCCATGGGAGCCGTGGCCGCATCCGGAGGCTACTACGTCAGTGCCGGAGCCGACCACATATTCGCCGAAACGGGAACCATCACCGGATCCATCGGCGTGGTCGGCATGAAATTCGTGCTCGGAGGCGCGATGGAAAAACTGGGTATCACCGTGCATACCAGCCAACGCGGAAAGAATGCGGGGCTGATGAACATGCACCGCCCCTACACACCCGAAGAAACCACCATCATCCGCAAATCCATGCTCGACGTCTACGCCACCTTTAAAAAACGGATCACCGACGGCCGGGGTGACCGCATCGTCGGAGACCTGGAACAACTCGCCGGCGGGAGAGTTTATTCAGGCCAGGACGCACTGAAAATCGGTCTGATCGATAAGATCGGAGGGCTCAATGAAGCCATCGCCCATGTGGCAACCTTGGCTGAACTCGAACCAGACAGCTACGACGTCCACCTCACCCCGGCTCCGAAAAGCGGGATTGAGGGCATGTTTGCCGGACCGGAAAAACCGGACAAAGATGGAGAGTTCATTCAGGCAGGCCATGCACAGCGTCCGGCCAACCTTCTCCAGCAACAAATCATGAACTCTCCCAGCCTGCAAATGCTGACGGTGGACCAACGGCAGTCGCTTGAGCAATTCATCAAGCGGATTCAAGCCTACTCAGAGCATCACATCCTCCTCATCGGGCAAGATTTCACCATCCCCACGCTCTAATCCCACTCCTCACAACCACCAGACCACCCCATGGCCAAACAACGCAAAGGGTGCGGATTGCTCATCAGCGCACTCGTTCTCTTCCTCCTCTCCGGAGGGCTCGCCGCCTACCTCGGTTACGGTGCCTATAACTCGGGGAAAAAGTTCAACGCCCAACTCTCGGAAGGCACCCGGTTCACTACCCCCGAGCACCTGCAATACAAGGCGGAGGAACATACCAGCATCAGCGTATGGATCGAAGGCGGAAACAGTGAGTCCCCCCTGCCGACGCAGCTCCTGGTCAGGGACACCGCCAGTGGTCAAAGCGTCGAAGTACACCCGTCCAAAGGGTCAACCACAGCATTCAACCACCATCTGATCGCCACCTTCCCGGTCGAAAAAGGCCACTTCTATCAGGTAGCAGAAAACAAGCTTCCCGATGGCCACACCTTGATCCTTGCAAACGTCGACCCCAACGGGGTCCTGGGCCTGGTGGGCAGAATTTTGGGGGCGGTCTTCGGCGGAGGAGCCATTGCCTTTCTCGGTCTGGTTCTGGGAATCATCGGAGCGATTCTCTACTTTAGCAGCAAACCTGCCGACGAGCAGACCCAGCCCATACCACCGCTGGTGTAAGACGGGCTTTTTCGTCGCTGACGATTGACATTTCGCCCAGCTCTGACAACTTCCCCGCGGCTGGCACCATCAGCAGTCAGCTACCATTTCTTCAAATTCTCAAACCACCAACCCACCAGTCAACTCACCATGTATGATCTTATTGTCATCGGAGGCGGCCCTGCCGGATACGTCGGAGCCATTCGCGGAGCCCAACTCGGAAAAAAAGTAGCCGTCGTCGAAGCCGACAAACCAGGTGGAACCTGCCTGAACTGGGGCTGTATTCCCACCAAAGCACTCCTCAAAAATGCCGAGGTTTACCAGACGATGACCAAAAAAGCATCAGCTTTCGGTCTCTCGTTTGATAACCTGAGCTACGACTGGTCGAAAGTGGTCGGTCGTTCACGCAAAGTCTCCGAACGGCTTGCGGGTGGTATTGGCTTCCTGTTCAAAAAGAACAAGGTCGACTACGTTCCCGGTTACGGATCACTTCTCGGCAGTAACAAAGTTGAAGTCACTGCAGCCGATGGCAGCAAACAAGTCATCGAAGGGAAGAACATTCTGGTTGCCACAGGCTGTAAAAGCCGTGAGCTGCCACCACTTCCACACAATGGAAAATCGGTCATCAGCTCCAAAGAAGCCATGGTGCTTGCTGAGCAGCCGAAGGAAATGATCATCATCGGAGCCGGCGCCATCGGAGTTGAGTTCGCCTATATTTACAATGCTTTTGGCACCAAGGTCACCATCATCGAAATGCTGCCAACCCTGCTCCCGGTTGAAGACGACGAAGTAGGCAAAGAGCTGCAGAAATCCTTTACCAAACAAGGCGTCCGCTGCCTGACCGACACCAAGTGTGTCAACTTCAAGGACAACGGAACCTCCGTCTCTATCGATGTCGAAGGCCCCAAGGGCAACGAAACCATCACCGCCGATACCTGCCTCGTCGCGATCGGCGTCCAGCCGGTTCTTCCCGGAGGACAGCAGCCAGAGCTCTGCGAGCGAGGCTTCATCAAAGTGGGCGACCGTTACGAAACCTCACTGCCAAACGTTTACGCCTGCGGCGACATCTCCGGCCCACCATGGCTTGCTCACACCGCCAGCTTCGAAGCCATTCAGGCGGTTGAAGGTATGTTTGTCGAGGGGCACACACCCCGTCATGTGGGCAACTTCCCAGGCTGCACCTACTGCAACCCTCAGGTTGCCTCCGTGGGTAAAACCGAGCGCGCACTCAAGGAAGAAGGCATTGACTACAAAGTCGGCAAGTTCCCCTACGCCGCCATCGGTAAAGCGCAGGCATCTGCCAATGCAGAAGGCTTTGTCAAACTACTCTTCGGTAAGGAACACGGCGAACTGCTCGGTGCTCACATCATCGGAGAAAATGCCACCGAACTGATCGCTGAAATGGGACTGGCCCTGGAGATGGAACTCACCTCCGAGGAAATCCACTCCACCATCCACGCGCACCCAACGCTGGCCGAAGCCATCCATGAGGCCACGCTCGACGCTGACGGACACGCGATTCACTTCTAATCGGACAAGCTCTCAATGCGTTAAGCTCACGGACTCATCGTCCAACATTTTCAAGCGGGACCCCGGGCTGGGGTTCCGCTTTTTTGCTTCACAGAGACCCCGATTTGTTGGATGTTAGCCTACACACTTAACCGATCCTACCCATGAGTAACACCCAAGAATGGCATTACACCGATTCGTCCGGACAACAACAAGGTCCAATCAGCGCAGACGCGCTCCAACAGCTGGCGATCAACGGCAGCATCACCACCGAAACCCAGGTCTGGACCGAAGGCATGGATGAATGGGCACCAGCCAGCCAAGTCGAAGGCCTGATTTCCGAGCAAGCCCCCGCTCCCGACACCCACGCCCACGAACCCCAAATCAACCTCAGCCCCCAAGCATCAGGCATCAATCTCGGGCCGAGTATTCAGGCAAAACCCATGGGACAATCACTCACCACCCAATACAGCCAACCGAAAAAAAGCCCGGCCAAATGGATTGTCTCAGCCGTCATCCTTGCTCTCGCCATCGCAGGTGGCATCTACCTCGCCAATTCCGGAGGTGATGACGAACCCAAAACCACCCTCGGTCTCGAAACCTACACCAAAGCCAACGAACGTCTCAGCGCTTGTAAAACCGGATCCGCCTTCGGCAACAGCAGTCATGCCGGAACCATCGGCAAACAATTCCTCGCGACCATCAACCCACCCAAAGCAAAAGCTGAAAGCGACGCCGCCGCGGCCACCATGAAGGAAGCCAGCAACAACGACAAAAAGAGCTCAGAAGCCAATGCTTCCGACGACGCCGAGAAAAAACCATCTGCACCAGAGAAAATCGAATTGGCGCTCCATTGCCAGACATCCGAAGTCGACGGTGAGAAGGCGGTCGCCCTACTCATCAAGATTCCAAACCTCCACAATCTCGACCCGGCAGCAAAGCAGGCCCTGCTGGACAGGCTCTGGGCAAGCGCCAGGCTTTCCCTCGCCAATACCCCCTATGGCAACGATCAAACCAAACTGCTGGTTGCGCTGCGTGGCCTGACCAGCTACGACTGCCTGATGAGCGGAGTCCCGGCCATGACCCAAGCGCCGGAAAAACAACCCCGTGAGGGCCTTGCCAAAACCTGGAAAGGCAAGGATGCCGAGCTAAAGCTTCCTCCATTTTTTATTGAAAAACAATAGACCGGCTCTCCCTGAAACGATTCACCAAAACCATCGTTTTTTGCTTTTCCTGAAGCCCTCACTTTCCTTCAATAAGGCCAAGTCAACCCACCCTTATTTATGAGCAATCCTCAAGAATGGTATTTTACCGATGCTGCCGGTCAACAAACCGGGCCAATCACCCCGGAACAACTGCAACAACTGGCCGCCAGCGGCCAGATCACCGCCGAAACCAACGTCTGGACCGAAGGCCTCGCCGAGTGGCTCCCAGCCACCCAGGTCGAAGGCTTGATCCCCGCTGCCCCAATGGCAGCAGCCGTACCGGCCCAAGCTCCCATGCAAGCAGCAGCCCCGGCTCAAGCGCTTGCAAGCAACCCCTATGCCAGCCCAGGCTACGGAGCGCAAGCAGCTCCCCAGGCTGGAGGTGACTACCCCATCCCCGTTGTCGGAAAAGCCAACTTCAAACTCTACGTGAGTCTCCTGCTTGGAGGCATCGCTCTCTTTATTGGCGGGGCTGCTCTCGCAGGCTCAGAGTCCACAGCAGGTCTCGGGGTTGCCCTGTTTTTCATCGGCGGCCTGATGATGATCTGGCCAGCCATTTTGAACTATGTTTTCCTCTACCGCATCTGGGCCTTGATCCAACCCGGAGGGGCCAGCATCTCACCGGGTAAAGCCGTAGGCTTTCTCTTCATTCCCATCTTTGGTGCTATCTGGGCCTTTATCGTCCTCTTCAAGCTGCCAGGTGAATGGAACGAAATCACTTCCCGTTACAGCAACACGCAATCCGCCCCCAAACTCGGGATCGGCACCGTCTTTTGCCTGATTTTCATCCCCGTCATCGGATCCATCCTTTGGGTCGCGGAAATATCCAAAGCCATCAACTTTATGGTGAACGCTCGCATGATGCCCGTGCAGAACACCCAGCCTGCCGCCGGAGGTGGAGGCCTCAGCTTTTACTAATCCCCACTTCTCCACTAGCCCCCAGTGGATGGATTTCCACTGGGGTTTTTCTTTTCATTCCCGCTGAGTGGTCTACATACAGCGCACCACATTCCCCACCTTTCATGTCCGATTCCGACCAATGGCACTACACCGATAAGACCGGCAAACAATCCGGTCCCATCCCTACCCGTGAACTGCTTGCGCTGATTGCAGCCAAGGAGGTGCCCATGAGCGCGATGGCCTGGAAAGATGGCATGCCCCAGTGGAAACCCGTCAGTCAGATCGAGGAGCTACACACTCAGGTCGCCCCCCAGGTAGCGAACACCCCACAGCCTCCGACAAGCGGAGCCGCGGCCCCGACTCCCCAGGCCCCACAGGCTGCAAGCACACTGGGCACAACCGCCTCAAGCGTCTCACCAACACAGGCGTCTCCCCAAACGTCCCCCGAGCCGGCGGCCGTCGACCCCTACGAAACGCCCAACACCCCACACAACCCCTTTCACGACGTCCCTGACCGACCACTCAGCTACGACGAAATCCATGGCTACACCCCGGATTACGGTGGCATTGGAAGGCTTGCCTATTTTCTACTCAACTTCCTCTTTGGTGCAGGCTTTGTATTTGCGTTTATGTCTCTCGGTCTGTTCGGTGCCGTTGCCGGAACCGAAGGAGCCGCGGCCATGTCCTACCTCGGAATCTTCGGACTCTATGGAGCCTATATCCTCATCACCCTCATTCTGGCTGGAAAGCGGCTTAAAAATACCGGCTGCAGTGCATGGCTCGCCCTCCTGAGCTTCATCCCTCTCGCCAATATCTGGGTTAGCATCCGCTGCATTTGTGCCCCTCCCGGGTATTCCGACACCAAAAAACTGGATACCGCCGGCATCATCCTATTTTGCCTCTTTGTCCTCGCACCCATTCTCCTCTTTGTCGTAGCTCTCGCCATGGGGGCCATTGCGGGCCCACCGACTCCTGCCAACTGAGCAAACACCATATCACAAAGGCATTTTCCCGACTCCCCGACTCCCCGACTTCCCCGACTTCCCGACTTCCCGACTTCCCGACTTCCCCGACTTCCCGACTTCCCGACTTCCCCGACTTCCCCGACTTCCCCGACTTCCCCGACTTCCCGACTTCCCGACTCACCACCACCATGTCCGATCAACGCAAAGCATTTCCATTCGACACCTTCGAACCCAAGTGGCAACAACACTGGGCCGAACAAAAGACATTCCGTACCCCGAACCCGGGTGATGAAGACTTCGATGGCTCCAAGCCAAAATACTTCATCCTCGATATGTTCCCCTACCCGTCCGGCGCCGGTCTGCACGTCGGCCACCCGGAGGGCTACACCGCCACCGACATTCTCGGTCGGTATAAAAAAATGAACGACCACAACGTGCTGCACCCGATGGGCTGGGACGCCTTCGGCCTGCCCGCCGAGCAGTATGCGATCAAAACCGGTCAACACCCACGGATCACCACCGAACAAAATGTCGACAACTTCCGCCGGCAGCTTCAGTCACTCGGGTTCGGCTACGATTGGTCACGCGAAGTCAACACCACCGACCCAAACTACGTGCGCTGGACCCAGTGGATTTTCCTCCAGCTCTACAATTCCTATTTCAACGAAGAAACCCAGAAGGCAGCACCCATCACCGAACTGGAAGCCAAAGGATGGACCCGTGAACAAATCGATGACGTCCGACTCGCCTTCATCCACGAAGCACCTGTCAACTGGTCCCCAGACCTCGGCACCGTGCTCGCCAACGAAGAAGTCGAGGAATGGAAATCCAAAGGCCACACCGTCGAACGACGCCCACTGCGACAGTGGATGCTGCGGATTACCAAGTACTCCCAGCGGCTGATCGACGAACTCGAACCGCTCGACTGGCCGGAATCCATCAAACTCCTCCAGAAAAACTGGATCGGCAAATCCACCGGTGCGGAAGTCACTTTTGAGATCGAAGGTAACGAGGTTGAGGTGTTCACCACCCGCCCCGACACCTTGTTTGGAGCGACCTATATGGTGCTCGCTCCCGAGCACCCGCTGGTCCAGAAAATCACCACCGCCGACCAACAGGAAGCTGTAGATGCCTACATCTCAGCATGCGCCTCGAAGTCAGACCTCGAACGCGGAGATTTAAATAAAGATAAATCCGGAATCTTCACCGGGGCCTACGCCATCAACCCGGTGAACAATGAACAAATCCCGGTCTGGATCGCCGACTACGTGATGATGGGATACGGCACCGGCGCCATCATGGCCGTGCCCGCCCACGACACCCGCGACTTCGAGTTTGCCACCAAGTTTGAACTGCCCATCCTTCAGGTCGTTGAGCCTAACGATCATTCAGACTGGCAAGGGTTCACTGGCAACGGCAAGTCCATCAACTCCGGCTTCCTCGACGGCATGAAAACCAAGGATGCCAAAAAAGCGATCATCCAATGGCTGCGCGACAACAACAAGGGAACCTTCAAGGTAAACTTCAAGTTGCGCGACTGGCTCTTCTCCCGCCAACGCTACTGGGGTGAACCCTTCCCCATTCTCTGGGACAAAGAAAGCGGTCAGCACATGCCTGTGCCTGAGTCTGAACTCCCCGTGCTGCAGCCGGAAATGGACGACTTCAAACCGACCGGCTCCCCTGAAGGACCACTGGCAAAAGCGACCGACTGGATCAACTACTCGGAAAGCGCCAAACGCGAAACCAACACCATGCCGCAGTGGGCCGGGTCATGCTGGTACTACATGCGCTACTGCGATCCAAACAACAACGAGCGCTTCATTTCCAAAGAAGCCGAAGCCTACTGGAGTGGAACTGATCACGAATCACCAATTACCAATCACGAATCAAATCCCCATGGAATGGTGGATTTGTATGTCGGCGGCACCGAACACGCCGTGCTCCACCTGCTCTACGCCCGATTCTGGCACAAGGTGCTGCACGACCTCGGCCACGTCTCCACCATCGAGCCGTTCCAGAAGCTGGTCAACCAAGGGTTGATCCTCGGTGAAGACGGACAAAAGATGTCAAAATCTCTCGGCAACGTCGTCAACCCGGACGATGTCGTCCACGAGTATGGTGCCGACGCCCTGCGCCTCTACGAGATGTTTATGGGGCCACTCGAACAAGTCAAACCTTGGCAGATGAGCGGCGTCGAAGGCGTCTACCGCTTCCTCGGCAAAGTCTGGCGCCTCGCCTTCGAACAAAACCAGGAAGGCAACTGGGTGCTGAGCCAAAAACTCAGCGACGACAAACCATCGGCCGACACCGACAAAGCACTGCTCAAGGTGCTGCACGAAACCATCAAGAAGGTCAGCGAGGACATCGAAAAAATGTCCTTCAACACGGCCATCTCCCAAATGATGATCTGCACCAATGCCTTTGGTAAGGCCAAACAATTGCCTGCTGTTCTGCTACGCGATCTTCTGAAGTGCCTCAACCCCTTTGCCCCGCACCTCACCGAGGAAATCCATGCCCAAGTCGGTGAGGCCTTCCCAAGTGCGAAGTGCTCACGTGCACGTATCCTCGCCGACCGCGCCTGGCCAAGCTATAACGAAAAGTATCTCGTCGAAGATGAGGTCGAAATCGTGGTCCAGGTCAACGGCAAGCTGCGGGGTCGTATCACCGTGGCCAAAGATGCAGCCAAAGAGGACATCGAAACCCTCGCCCAAGAGGACGAAAACGTCCAGGCACACACCGAGGGTAAAACCATTCGGAAAATCATCGTCGTCCCAGGGCGCCTGGTCAACATCGTCGCCAATTAGCCTATGTTAAAAATGAACAAATCGTTTGCAGTTAGAATGAGCGTTTGGTCGCTGCTCATTCTCTATCTGCTATGCGATATGTTTCTCTTTAACGGGCCGGTTCGGAAAAAAATCGATGAACTGAATGTCACCGATGAGGAACGCATTCAAATGGCCATCGACAAAGGCATCTGCGCCAAGGTCTACGAACACTACATTTATCTCAGCCAAGTCGACCGCCGAGTTCAGGAAAACCTGTTTCGCACCGGGCGCTCACCTGAAAAGGTCAGGGCCAAGGAGTGGACGCTGCTTCGCTGGGCCGCACTCAATGACCTGATCGATGAACAATTGCTGCGCACTAAAACGAAGGTAAACAACGAACAGGTATCCATCAGCGAGCAGGCTATCGATGCCGAGGTCCAACGCTTTGAAAAACTCTTCCCTGATAAAAAGGCCATGCATGAAGCCATGGCTGCTCAGGGGATCGAAAGCGAAAAGGAGCTCCGGTTCCGGCTTGCCGCTCGACTCGAACAAGAAGCCTACCTCCACAACCGAATCAAAAAATCGCTCACCATCAGCGACGAAGAAAGCAAACAATGGTACGATCAGCATAAACAAACCTTCGAGATGCCCGAACGGCGTCAGCTCCGGCACATCTTTCTTGCAACACTCGATCGGCCGTCCGAAGACGCCGAGGCCACCCTCAAAACCCAGCTCGCAAAGATCCAGGCCAAAGAAGCCGACTTCGCCAGCGCTGCCGCTGAGATCAGCGAAGATGAACGCAGCAAAAACAAGGGCGGCCAGTTGGGCTGGATGAGCAAAAACAGGCTACCCGGGGATTTTGCCAGCGCGACCTTCACCCTCGCTAAAAACCAGCCCACGCTTATCCGAACCAAGCTCGGCTGGCACATCGTCGAGGTCACCGACATCAAAGCTCCCGCCACTGTGCCCTTCGACACCGTGAAGAGTGAAATCAACTCTGCCATCGCTGACACCCGCCGCTCTGAAGCCATCCGCCAGTACCGGCACAACCTTCGCCAACTCAGTCAGGACCATTTTCAGATCTTTGGCCAAGTCGTCAATCAACCAGTTCCTGACGCCACAGGCGAATCGAATGAATGAGTTGTTTCTCGAGCTCCTTATCCTCTGAGCGGTCCGCATACAGTCGCCCATAATGGTAAGCCAGCAGCTCGTTTAAAAAGTCAGGAGCAATCCCCTGCGACTCCATCCATGACACTTGCTGCCGCAATGTCCTGCCGGATGGCATCGGGCACCCGGCCATCCCACAGGCCAACTTAAAGGCCTGTAAATAAGCTGACGGAGGGCGATGCAGAGGTCGACCGTCCACATCCGTTAATGGAAGTCTCCATCTGCGGACAAACAACACGACAACCCAGGAAGCCACAACCAGGAAAACCACAACCAATAGCTTCCAGAGATCAGCGCCGAGAGCCAATTGAACCGACGGATCGTCCACCGCTTTCGTTTGATTCGATTGCTCGGCAATCACTTTTTCGGGGTCGGGGGCCGGTTCGCTTTCCGGTGCCGCATGACTTTCCGGGGTGGCTTCATCATCAGGTGGCGTGGTGTCGAAGATCACCCAGCCGTAACCATCAAGTTTGATCTCGGTCCATGCGTGTGCGTCCTTGGCGCGGAAAACAAACATATTTTGAGAGCGATACAAGCGCCCTCCCGACCAACCATAGGCCACCCGGCTCGGAACTCCGAGAGCACGACACAACATGGCTGCCGCCGTGGCAAAGTGTTCACAATAACCCCGCCGCTCTTCATAAAGAAAATTTTCCAGGGGGTTTAACTCCTGCATATTGGAAACTTCTAACGAATAATCATATCGATCCTGGAGAAAGCGCCGCATTTCAATCAGCTTATCAAACAGCTGGTCGTGATCATTGAAAATATCCGCTGTGTTGTTGAGCTGGGTCGACAATTCAGTAGGCAAATCCAACTCACCTGGCGCAGCCTTCGCTGCTTGCAGTGGCAGACCAATCAAATCGGTAAAATCGATCGGAGTCGAGCGCACTTCATAGTTGTATCCATCCAGTGCGCTCTCGAGTTCAGGCAAACGGTAAATGGAATCCGCCAAGCGGGTCAGGCGTGATAAATCCGTTCCTTGGGCTCCATGTAAGGATATAAATACATTCTGACTCGATGGGTTTGCCGCATGAAACACCCGGTAACGAAATGAGGGCAGATCCTTGGTTCCAGGTAGACCCCGGACAAGAGGAAACCGGATCGGAGACCGAAGCTCCCGGGGAGCCGACCTCGCAGCCGACCAGGAGACACCGTTGAAACGAGAAAACGAAAATGAATGCAGGTAAATCCGTGAATTGAGCAACTCGAGAGCATCCTCTTCGTTCTCCAACTGCAAAAACACTTCGGGTTTATTACTTGGTTTGAGATTACTTCGCTTCGGCAGTTGCCGCTGAAGCTTATTTCTAAACAAGGTCCTACCCGAGATGGCGTCAGATAATTCACCCTCATCCGCGCCTGATCCAGCCGTCTCCTCATCGACACTGGCGATCCCCTCAACCACCTCTTCCATTTCACCCGCAAACCTCAAGCTGGGACCGGCAACGGTAATGGTAAACAAAACAAACAAGGCCTCAGCTAACACAACGGCAACACCTAACGAAAGGTAATCATACCATGTTGCCCGCTTCAGGCTTTGCATGATGGGCACCTTCGCTTCCCGTCGGGCTCCCCACCAAGCCAGCCCCGCTACCAAGGTCGCCACAGCCAGGCACGAGCGCATCAGCAAGCCGGGCCCACCGGGCCAACCTCTGAGCAAGAGATAGGCCCCGATCACAGCCAGCATCATTGGCACATTGCGTATAAAAAAAGAAATAGCCATGGTCTTTGGTCTCACGCGCTTGCGGCCTCCGCATGCAGCGTCTTATGACGGTAGCGGATTTGACGAATATCAATCACCAAGGAGTGGGGATGAGGAACTAACAAATGAGCCCATGAATCGGGAGCCATATCTGAAATCATAACCAGTCCATGGTCTTGGGCAACCGCCTGGAGTGCCCGCTCCAAATCATGCGCTTCGGTCCCCCGACTTCGTTCGACTTTCGCCAATGACATCAATTCCTCGACCATCTTCGCTCTGGAATCTACCATCACAGGTTGCCAATCGTTGAAGTCCGCGGTTAACACCACCGGAATCCCATTCGCTTGCATCAACTGCAGGGCTCCACATAAGAGAGAGATCGAGCGCTCAAAACGATCCTCCCTCAACATTTCACCACCACTGGCATAGGAATGGTAGACCAGGTGGCAGTGGTCAGGGTGAAAACCGGGCGGGTCAAACTCGCGCACGCGAAGGTCATGCCCACGGGCCATCGCCCGGGCGGAGGCCGGCCAGTGGATGCGCCTGGCCGAATCGCCCGGCTGCCATGGTCGTATCCCACGGGGTTCGCCAAATGTCTGCCCAGCGGTCACCCCTCCACGGGGTTGGGCATCAAACATCGACCCATCGCGGTTGAGCTCCACCGGTGTAATCGCTCTCGGCGTGACCGTCACCTCGAATCGCACCACCGTCTCACGCCGGACACGGAATAAGCCCAAAGGAAACGAGGATAGGAAATCAACCGAATGCTGCTCCGCAAATGCACGACGTGGCAGCACATGCCCCTGCTGACGGTAGGAGCATGATCCAGCGGCCGTCCACGGGGCCACCACTGCTAGTTTCGTTTCCCCGGGCAATCGCAATCGGACCTCGACTTGAAAAGCATCCATCACCCTCCGTCCGTTCTGTAACCACAATTCCATATCAAAGCTCTCGCCGGCCGACACGCGTTTCGGAGTGCGAATCCGGCAATCCAGCTTGCTCAGATTGAACCAGGCCATCACCCCGGCTAACAAAAAAAACAATAGGCCACAGGCGCCCAACAGCATCACCCAACCGTCACCCAACACCGCTCCGGCAATCACCATCACAACGACGACCCCCAGAGCGGCGGCTCCTCGTTGTTGAATCCTCATTCCCTTGCAGCTCATGCTCCGCCACACTCTGCCAACAATCGATACAAATGGGAATCCCGTTTTTTACGCACTCCCATGAATTCCCCCACAATAAGGAAAAACGGGCCGCATGGTTTCCCATGCGACCCGCATTCTGTATTGAACAATACAACCCAAATAAATCATTAATCCATATCCTTTTTCTCCAGCGCCTGGTCCAAATGAGCCAGGAACTTGGAAACGTCCGGATACTGCGAAGCGGTAAAGCGATTGAACTCCTTCCCTTCTTCATCAAACAACACAACGGTGGGCACACCCTGGACCTTGTATTTCTTCAAGACCTTCTGATTTTTCTTACTCAGCTCCTTGTCAGCGCGAGGAATGTCGATTTTGACCAAGATGAACTTTTCCGAGGCCTTTGACACGAAGGATTTCTTCGAAAACACCTTTTTATCCATCATGATGCAAGGTGGGCACCAATCGGATCCGGTGAATTCCACCATCACTGGCTTTTTATCCGTCTTGGCCTTGGCCAGGGCGTCATCGACGTTGGTCATCCAATCTTTTCCTCCCGCAACGGCGGAAGCTGAAATTGCGATCATCGCCACGGCTGCTGTCATCCATTGTTTGAATTCTTTCATCGTGATCATAAGCGATGAAACCGGGAGAATTATTCCAAATTTCTCGAAAAAAGATTCGGGGTCTGCTAATTCAAGCGCATGAGACAACTGCTTATTGCTACGGGCAACAGCCATAAAACCGAGGAAATCAGATCGATGCTGGGCGAAGAATGGGAGGTTCGCGACCTGTCCAGTCATCCAGAGCTCCCGACCGTAGAGGAAACCGGCAGCACCTTTCTCGAAAATGCGACCCTCAAAGCCGAAGAAATCAGCGAAGCCGTCCCCGGTTTGGTGCTTTCGGACGATTCCGGTCTTGAAGTGGATGCACTCAATGGAGCACCTGGCGTCTATTCCGCCCGCTACGCCGGCGAAGACGGAAACGATACAGCCAACAATGAAAAGTTGCTGCGCGAACTATCGACGAGCGACCAACGCACTGCCCGCTTCCGCTGTGTGATGGTCCTGGCCGAAGCCGGCCGCACCCTCGCCCATTTTGATGGCAAGGTGGAAGGAAGCATCCTGCGGGAGCGTCAAGGTGATGGGGGCTTTGGTTACGATCCTCTCTTTGTGCCCGACGGCCATAAAAAATCATTTGCAGAACTGGGGAACGAGGTGAAAAATGGCATGAGCCACCGCGCCAGGGCCTTGGAACAGGTCATCCAATGGTTGGCACATGCCAAACTTTGATCAGCCGCCAGCCGATCTATCCCCTGCAAACCAGTAGGGAGGATGGCTTAGTCCTCCAACCATTCCCCCCTCATCCCCCCTCATCCCCCCTCATCCCCCTTACTCTCTCTACCCCCTCATCATGTCATCTTGCTGCTCATCCGGTCCCAACGATCCCGAAAAACCAAGCGCTGCAGCAACCGACACGCCAAAAACAAGCAGGCGCATTCCCGGTATTGAGCTCGGAGCCAAGCCAGCCGGCAAGCCTTCGTTTGACCTCAATGCGGGATTAAACACCTCGAGCGGCAGTGAGAAACAAGATCTGCCCGCTAAGGGCAAAAGCTGCTGCTGTGCTCCAACAAGTGAGGCCAAGTCCAAGCCAGCAAGTGCTTCCTGCTGTGGTGCAAGTGGTAAGCAAACCTTTGATTGGCTGCTCTGGGGATCCTTGACCGTGGTCTTTTTCGCCTACCTTTGTCACCTCTTCTTTTCGGATAGCCTCCCCCACCAAGCCGCTCATTTTTCTGCCGGAGTTTTCGAACTGATGAATAGCATGTGGTGGGGACTGGCACTCGGCATTGTCGCCGTCGGTGTTCTGGGCTGGGTGCCTCGTGAATGGGTTGCCGCCGTGCTCGGCAAACCTGGAACTCCACAAGGCATTATCCGAGCCATGGCTGCCGGTTTGCTCCTGGACCTCTGCAACCACGGCATCCTACTCGTGGCGATGAAACTCTACGAACGAGGCGCCTCACTCGGGCAGACACTCGCCTTCCTGATTGCCAGCCCATGGAACTCCCTGTCTCTGACATTGATCCTCGTCGCCCTCATCGGGCTCAAGTGGACGCTCCTTTTCATTCTGCTCTCCGGCATCATCGCGGTCATCACCGGACTCATTGTCGAGGCGCTGGTCAGGCTTGGAAAACTCCCCAAAAACCCGAATCATGTCGATCTGCCGGATAACTTCCAGCTATGGAAGGAAATCCGAAAAACGGTCCGTATTTCAAAAATGAACCACACTCTGGCCGCCAAAATGCTATCAGCCGGGCTCAGTGGTTCCACCATGATCCTACGCTGGATTTTCTTCGGAACGGTCCTCGCCGCAGCGATCCGTGCCTTTGTCCCCCATGACCTCTTCGCAGACTGGTTTGGCCCGACCTGGGTCGGTGTGCTACTCACGCTGCTAGCAGCGACCATCATCGAAGTCTGCTCGGAAGGGTCCAGCCCGATCGCAGCCGACCTCGTCACCCGGGCTAATGCACCGGGTAACGGTTTCGCTTTTCTGATGGCCGGTGCCGCTACTGACTACACTGAGATCATGGCGCTGCGTGAAACCACGCGCTCCTGGAAGGCCACATTCATTTTACCCATCCTCACCCTGCCACAAGTGGTGGTGGTAGCATGGATTTTGAACGCCTTCGCGTGATGGGTTATTGCTCGGGTTGGACATCCCTTGGCCGGGGACGAATCACGATGGCGTGGGTATCGTATCGCGTTTGCCCATCCACTTGATCGGTAATGTATTTCAGTAATGTTTCAGCTGGAACTTTACTCAATCGCAGGGTCACCGTCTTGCCTTTGAAGAGACTTTTACTGTCCTGAACGATAATATTGGGGCTCTTTTTATCCTTGGAGTTCGTCTTAATATGGGAAGACAAAACCTCCACGGACTCCTGCACGGTGGCTTTTTCCAAATTCACTTCAGGAATAATCACCTGCTTCAACAGCTTCTTGCGTTGATTGGTCTCCAGAGTGCTCATGTTGGATTGAATATACACCAACTGCCTTCTGGCTTGTGGGTGACTGGGGTACAGCTTGAGCACTTCGCGAAAACTCGTTTTTGCCAAATTGTATTTCCCTTCATTCATAGCGACCACTCCTTGCTGGTAATATGCCCTGGCCTTGTCGGCCCGCTCATCAGCAGCATGTGAAGTGGAAACAACCGAGGCACAGACGCCAAGCGTCAATGCCACAACTATACTTGTGGTTCTCTTTTTCATTTTTTGGATCGTGGTTAGGTGTGAACTTATCAGGCATCTAAAAAAGATAAACCGATAAGACTACCTACAAAATATCCATCAGATAAAGAGAGTCAAGAAAGAAGAGCATCTTATACCACTCCGCAAAACAGACGAGACGATTGATCGTTGTTGAGGTATTTGGAAAAGCACTGCGTGATCCATGAGAGTTCCGGATGAATGACTCCTTTGGCTTTGTTTCTCCTTAGTCATGGTGCCCGCACCATTCCTTCGTCGTGCCTTACCAAAGAACTCATTCATCTCGGCTATCGTCCCGTCTGTTTTACTACTTGGTATTATCCTGCAAGGAAGAAATTCCAGTTAAAAACTTTTCAGCCCATCCCTAACCTAAACAAACACATCAAGCCTGAGCCGGGCGTTTACTATTTCATCGAAGCAAGGTATTCGACCAAATCACTGAATTGTTTAAGCGTCAGATCATTGACCAAGCCTGGCCCCATCAACGTAGAGGTTTGCTTTTGAATGCTTTTCACCTCCGAGGCCTTGAGGGTCGTGGCAATCCCAGCGATGTTGTGAACCACCACCTTCTCCGAGGTTTTCTCAACGAGCGTCCCCAGATGTTGCGCTCCATTGTTCATCGTCACGCTCACCCAGGATTCCGCAATCGTAGCATCGGGTTTGAGAATCGACTCGGCTATCTGCTCCCGGTTCATGACCTTTCCAAGGCTCAACAAATCAGGCCCCTTGATTACATCTCCCGCTTTGATGTTATGGCAAGCCACACAACTCAGAGACGACAATACTTTCTGCCCCCGCTTCTTGTTTCCCTTGTGCTTACCCAGAGCGAGCATCACGTCCTCGATCGATGTTCTTCCGACCTCCCCTTTCGATCCTTTTCCGGACTTCTTGGCCACCTCTACTTTTCCAATTCCTTCCAAATTCATACGGTGTCGGTTCGCCACAGCAGTTAAAAACGAATTCTGACCAGCATCCGCGGCAGCCCATTCCTTACGGAACACCTGCTCGATTTTTTCCGATTCACTCCATTGAACCGGCACATAATACGGCCCTCGTGTATCGGGTCGGGTTCCCCACCACCAGGAGCCGTCGTAATCCGCCTCCTTGTGATAAAGGCGCCCGAGAGACGTCAATAAATCACGCCGCAGACCAGCGTCTTTTGTTTGATCTAATTTTTTCAAAAGCCCGCTGACGACCTCGGGTTCGTGCATCCAGCGCAATGCCCACAAAGCACCACCTCGGCTTGTTCCATCCAAGGCTTGCAAACAAGCATCCACGGCTTGAAGTCGAATCAAAGCCTGCACAGCAACGTGGGGAACAAGAACTGCCGCATGAGGCGTTGCGTGAGGGCCTCCTTGGTGACCTTTTTGTTTCGATGGTGGAGCAGGTGCTGGAGGGACGGCCACTGCCAAAAGCTGATGCGCTACCGACGGTTGACCGATGCGACCCAAGGCAACTGCAGACGCCAGCTGAACCCGTGGGTTCTGATCCTTCAGCCCCGCGAAAAAGGGATCAAGAGGCAAGCCGGACACATAAGGCAATCGATCTGCAGCGGCTCTCAGAGCCCACTCACGAAGCTCAGGCGTCTCGGCCAAACCAAGCAGACCAGCTTGCGCATCATCTCCTAACATTTGCGCGTAAGTAAAGAGTGCCGCCACGCGGGATTCCAATGAGCAGGATGCGTCGCCCGCTATTTTCAAAATCTGGGGAGCCAGACTTTTTGAGCGTGCTAACAACTCCTGTTGAACATGCAATCTGACCGTCGCACTTTCAGACTTCAGACCTTTCATCAAGGCCGTGTCGGACAATTTTTCCAAGTGGGGAAAAGCAACATACTTCCAAGCTTTCGGCACCACACGTTGGATGTATCCCTTACGGGCATTACCCTTGTATCCCGCACCTTCCCAGGCCGCGAGGTATAGCCGACCGGAACCATCCACATCCACATCGGTCAGCTGGGAACAGGAAATGAACTTTTCCTGCTGCTGGGTAAAGGAAGCTCCATCTTTTTGGAGACGGTGGATAAACAGTTGGTTGCGGCCCCAGTCCCCCATCATCGGCACATTATTGTATGCCTTTGGCCACCCCGGCTCCTGCAAAAACAAACTCCCGGTTCCCGATCCACCTCCGAGGTCGGCGAGAGCCGGGATGATTTCGTCGGTGAAATGCTTGTATAGGACCGGATAACCATACTGCCCCGACTGGATATGATGAATAAAGCGGACATTCCAGCCACCACCATCATTGGTATTACCACGGGTGTAGATATTCATAAACGGATCAATCGCCACATCATAAATATTCCGCAGGCCATGCGTATACATCTCCATCTCCGTACCATCGGGCCGGACACGTAACACTCCGCCTCCCAGTTGGGTCAGCTTTTTACCATCCGCCCCCTCAGCATCAACAAAACCATAATCGCCCACCGCAATGTAAATCCAACCATCGATCCCCATCCGAATCCCATTGGTGGTATGGTCCGCACCGCGTGATTGGTTATGCTTCAAAGTAGATACATTTTTAATCAATCGCTTACCCGGGCCATCAGCGACACCATCCTGATCAAGGTCCTCAAACACACTTAAATGCATTCCACTGACCACCCCGGTCGACTCAGGAATCTCGGTGTGCAGCACAAAAAGCCGGCGCCCAACGGCCATCAAACCCCTTGGATTCCCAAGCTCAACAAAAACCGACGATGTGTCTGCCTGACCATCACCATTGGTATCCACCAGCTTCACCACCCTGCCTTTGCCTGCACCTTTCCCCAATGACCCATTCATATCCACCCCAACGTAAACGTCTCCATTCGGGGCCGCACTTAAACAGGACGGGCTGGGAGTCAAACGGTGGTCAGCAAAACGAGTCGATTGAAACCCTTCCGGCATGGCCGAAAGTATTCCGGGAAGAACCGATCCAAAAACGACTGAACATAGAAGGGAAAAACGCAAAGAAGACATAAAACACTGAGGGTTGAGGCACAATACAATACATTGCGCCAAATGATTTCGATTCTACATCGCCACCTCCCTCAATCTTTCAATCATCCTCGATACTGACACGCCCATGATCAAACCCGCTCCAAGAGAACAGCGCTCAATCCCATTTCAAAATCCTGGCTCACCTCCACGCCTTTGGCCAAAATTTGGATCGAATAATAGCCGGGTTTGGGCTCATCAATTTTCAACGGAATTTTCACCACCCCCAATGACCGTTTATCCACTTGATAACGATCAACCTGATCCTCCAGATCCTTGTGCGTCGCACGAATTTCAAGGGCCAGGTCACAATGGTTTTGGATCATGTACAAGGTCACCAACAAGCTCCCGCTGTGGCCTTCAGGGATGCGCAAATCCACTCTCCATCCCTCACCCTCTTTAGCTCCACCCACCTTCGAACCCATAACCGCCCGCTGAGGAGTAATGGTGGTTCCACCGGCCTGATAAATCACCGATGTTTCCGAACGGATGAACTCAGAGAATTCGCCTATGGCGAGAATGTTTCGAATATAGGATCCTCCATCTTTCAACATACGGGCAGACGACGCCGGTATTCCTGTGACAACTGTCCAGTCCAGGGTATTCGAACCATCAAACTGAATCTTTACCGGCTTGCTCTTTGTCAGTAGTTCGCCAATCAAATGCGTTGGTTGAAGTTGCACTAATGTGGGGTCCGCTTTTCCACGACCTAAATCTGCCTCTTCAGGTTCATCCGGGCGGAAAATCAAAATCAAGATCAAGACCAATAAAAGAACAATCACCACTCCCACCGCAGCCAGCAACATCTTGCCCTCTTTGTTCATCGGCTTTGAAGCGCCCAGAGCCTTCTTTGGTTTCTTGGCTTTCTTTTTCGATTTTTTTGATGACTCAGCCGACACGGTCACCGGCTCGGATATCTTTGGCTGCATCGGATCCGGCTGCTCGGGCACATCGACCGCCTGAGTGACACCAGGCACATTCGGTGCCGGGGCCTTCAGAGTAATCGCATGCAAGGCCTCCATCGCCTCCTTACTGGATGCCGGCCGCTGATCCTTGGGGCCTGCTACCAGCCACATCACCCAATCGGCAAAATCCTGCTGAACACCTTGCACATAAGTGCTCAGATGCGGCAATCCACCATCTTGGTATGCCTGGGCACACTCCTCGTGGGTCTTACCCGCGTATGGGTGGCCACCCACGAGTGCAATGTAACAAAGCTGCCCAAGGGTGAAGAGATCCGACTGCCCGTCCGGCTGACTTTTTCCATCCCCCAATTCGGGAGCCATCAATACCGGATCAGCCATGATGACATGCGTTCCACAAATCATCGCCGATATGCGATCCAAACCAAAATCGACAATCAAGTACCGGTGCCCGCCGCGAACCCGGGCCAGACGCTTTACCGAATCCGTGCGTAACGCCCCGTGAAACAGCCCGGATGAATGCGCCGCATGCAAGGCATCCAGCAAATCAACCGCCATGTTATGCACCCCGACCTGATTCAGCGCCCCCTGCGCAAGGCGGTCAGCCAATGACTCCCCCTCAATAAACTGGGTCACCATGTAGTATCCATCCTCATTTTTGGCGATATCGTAAATCGTCAGTAGATTCGGATGCTGCAAGGCACATAGTTTTCCCGTGTATTGCGAAAACTCCTCCGGGCGCTCTTTCCCTTCAACCTGCTCAAAATCACGATACACAACCCTACGCTGCAAGGTCGTATCCTGCGCCAAATACACTGAGCCAAGTTGGTCTTTTTCAAGTAAATCGATGGTCTGATAGCGCTCAGTCATAATTCAATGGTGTGTACCCGTGAGGATGATTTTTTCAGCGAATACCTGCGAACGCTAGCAAACATCCTATAGGATAGCACGCTCGAAAATAAAGAATTCTCACATCCATCCAGCCTTGACGACCAGGCATCTCGCAATCCCTCACCACCAAGCAAACCAAGCAATTTCCAGACCAGCGAGAAAGAAAATGTCCTCCCTCCCCAGGGTTCCTACATTAGAGAGATTATCTCGGTGACGCCTGCGGCGCTGACAGGATTGCCAGGATTTTCATTTTCAAATGATCAAAGTTTGCTCAAAATCTATCGCTACCTTCTAAAAAATTCTGTAAATCCTCTTCAATCATGTGAATCCTGTCAGCGCCGCAGGCTGTTAGCCCGTGGTGTATGCACACTGCCTCCCCCCCAAGTCGCAAAAAACGACTAGTACTTCTGTATTTGAATCGCCTGTAAGCCCATACTGAAGTCCCGACTGGAATCCTCGGATTTGGCCGACACCTTAATGGCATAAAAACCTCCGGCCTGAGGCGAACGAATCACCATCGGAACCTTAAACACCCCGGGCGTCCCAGCGGTCATTCTCAGTTTTTCAGGTGCATCCTGCCCCGGTAATTTTACCTCAAACTCATAATCACAACGGTCTTGGATTAAATAAAAAGTGACGAGCACTGGCCCCTGATGCTTTTTGGGCACCCTCAACATCGTCTGCCACCCATGCCCGTAGTTAGCCAAGCCCCGCACCGAGTCCGTCATCGCGCCCTGCGGCTGATGCTCCATGCCATTCCCTTCATACCGAACCAACGCCGACGGCATCTGAAATTGATCATAATCTCCACTGGTAAACAAACTAGCCAGGAACGTTCCATCCTGATGATCCAGACGCTCAGACGAAACAGGCGCGCCGGTCACCAGCGTCCAATCCAATACCTCGCCACCATCCAGCACCACTTTCGGTAAAGTATCATCCGGCTTCAAACCACATAAACGAGACGCGTCCAACAAAAAGACCGGGCCATCACCCATCACCCGCTCACGACCGTCGCCTCCGTCCGACGCATCCCCATTTCCCCGGGTCAGCATACTCACCCCAATCACGAGAATCAGACAAAGCAATGCCGCCCCTGCTCCCATCATCACACGGGTCTGCTTAGGCATCGCCATCAATTTCTCTTTTATCCCTCCACTCTTGGGTGAAATGGCCTGCCCGGGTGATGGCTCAGGTGGAACTTCTGAAGCCATGGCCTGAGTCTGGTTTGCAGCCACCGCTTGAGCCTGAATTCCGGACTGGGGAACGACTGCGGGAGGCGCAACCTCGGCAACCGCCTGAGTCATTCCCGGAATCGTCGATGCAGGAGCGTTGACGGTGATCTCATGCAAGCCGATCATGGCGGCCTCTGCCGATTCTGGTCGGTCGGCAGGATCTGCGGCTACCATCCGCATAATCCAATCGGCAAAATCCTGTTGGAGTTCGGGAGCATACTGTTTCACGTCGGGCATACCTCCTTGCTGATACGCCTGGATGTATTCATCCACTGTATTCCCAGACATGGGGTGCCCCCCGGCAACCGCGATATAACACAACTGCCCAAGAGCAAATAAATCACCTTGCTCGTTCGGCTTGGCGCCTTCCAAAAGTTCCGGCGCGCTCAATTCCAAATCGGACGATACATCATCCCGGCCACCCAACATCGCCGATAGGGTATCCAACCCCAAGTCCCCAACCAAATAGCGATGCCCACCACGAACCCGGTCAATTCTGCTCACAGAGTCCGAACGCAAGGCTCCGTGAATGAGACCTACAGAATGAATCGCATGCAAGGCATCCAATAAATCCGATGCCATATTAAAAACGCCCGTCACACTCAAACTCCCCCGCTTCAGGCGATCCACCAAAGCCTCAGAATCCACATATTGAGTCACCATGTAATACCCTTCATCATTGTGATCGATATCATAAATCGTCAATAGATTCGGGTGCTGCAGGGCACACAACTTGCCGGTAAAAGAAGCAAAATGTTCAGGCAAGCTCTCAGCGGACTGGCTCTCAAATTTCCTAAAAACCACCTTGCGCTGCAAGGTCACATCAAGGGCCATATAAACATCTCCGAGACGATCTTTCTCGAGAAGACTGGTGATTTCGTAACGATTGGACATGATCTAGGTGGGAATCTGCAGTGATCACTCCCTGCAGGCACCTCCCGATTAACAAACTGCAAAGGAAATAGCACGCCCGAATTAATGATTTTCATAATGCGATGTCATTTTTCCATAAAATAAAGCGCGTAACACGACCAAGCACGTCGAACCAATCCCAATGCCGACCGTTGAAGCAAAGCCCCCACACCGGCAAACTTTCTCAAGCCAGCGATTGCATTTTTCTGCAAAATCGCCATGGTAGATCTAACGGCCAAGCTCTTCTACCGACGTCCCGCCCTCCATTACATATGACCTTCACCCAGCCAGAATGGTTCTTTCTCATCCCGGCGTGCCTTGTCCTCGGGCTTCTCTTTCCTGCACTCAACATCAAGCGGCCACTGCGACTTTTACTGCTCGCCACCCTCTCCGTTCTACTCACCGATCCGCGGATCGACAGGCAGCAGGACGCCCTAGACCTCTGGGTGCTGCTCGACCGCTCAGAATCCACCGAAGATCTCGTTGATAAAGGATTGCCGGAGTGGAAAAAACTCCTCCTCTCATCCAAAACCACCAGCCGGGACCAGCTCCACATACTCGATTACGCAGCCGAAGTTTCCGAGCAAAAACCAGGCACGGAAACCTCCGTTTTTACAGGCAACCGTAAACTCACGCGAACCAACCTCGCCATCCAAAATGCTCTGGCTCTCTCCCCGGAAGACAGACCTTCTCGCATCCTGATCTTCACCGACGGCTACTCCACCGAGCCACTCACCGACTCCGTAAGCAAACTTGCCAACCTCGGCATCCCGGTCGACTTCCGACTGGTCCGTGAAGAATCCAGCAACGATTTTCGGGTCTCCCGCCTCCATATGCCGGTCCGGACTCAAATCGGAGAACCATTCGCGATCGAGGTCACTGTCCGCGGTCACACCGACGGCAAGATTCCGCTTCACATCAAACGCAATGGACAGCTACTGAGCGAAACCTCCGTCGAATTAATTCAAGGAAGCGGTCGGGTCGAGTTCACCGACCGAATCCCGCAGTCAGGATCCTATGCCTACTCCGCCGAAATCTTACCGGAACATGATGCGCACCCCGGAAACAACCGACAAGAGCGATGGATCGAGGTTATTGGCGGCCCCCGGGTGCTATTGATCAGCAAATACACCAACGATCCTCTGGCGGCCGCCCTGCGGAGCCAGGATTACGACGTCCAAATCGTCAACCACCCGGAATCTCTGCGAGTGGGACAACTCGCAGGAGCCCGTTCGGTTATTTTCAACAACATCCCCGCATTTGAAGTTCCCCCCGCATTTCAAGACGCCCTGAATTTCTTTGTCAGAGAACAAGGAGGCGGATTTCTGATGGTCGGAGGCAAACAATCTTTCGGCTCGGGCGGCTATTTCCAATCCGCCATTGATCCGTTGCTGCCGGTCTCCATGGAGCTCAAAAATGAGCACCGCAAACTCTCCTGCGCCATGGCCATCGTCATGGATCGATCAGGCTCCATGGCCGTCACCGCAGGTGGAGGAAAAACAAAGATGAGTCTCGCCAACACCGGGGCCGCCCGCGCGGTTGAACTTCTCGGCGAACTCGACCAAGTTTGCGTTTTTGCCGTCGACAGCTCAGCTCACCGGATCGTCCCACTCGTTGATCTCCACCAACAAAAACAAAAAGTCATCGGCCAGGTTCGAAAAATTCGATCCCAAGGTGGTGGCATCTACGTCTACACCGGGCTGAAAGCCGCATGGCAGGAACTCAAAAAATCATCGGCCGGCACGCGCCACATCATTCTGTTCTCAGACGCCGCGGACTCTGAAGAACCGGGCAATTACCAATCGTTGCTGGACGAAATGGTCCGCGAGGGCGCCAGCGTTTCGGTCATTGGCTTGGGCTCTCGCAAAGATAGCGACGCGGCCTTTCTCGAGGATATTGCCAAACGAGGGAAAGGCCGTTGTTTTTTTACCAACCGGCCTGCAGATATCCCCCGACTCTTCGCCCAGGAAACCGTTACCGTCGCCCGGTCCTCCTTCGTTACCGACCCCGTGGGCACCCGGGCCACCGGCAAGTGGTCTGAAATTTCAGCCAAACCATTCCAATGGCTGCCTCAGGCAGACGGCTACAACCTATCCTACGCCCGTCCTGATGCCACCACCTCGCTGGCCACCACCGACGAATATCTGGCACCCCTCGTCGCCCACGCACACCGTGGAATCGGCCGCACGGCCGCCGTATCGTTCCCCCTGGGAGGTTCATCGTCGGAGCTCGTCCGGGCATGGCCCCAATACGGAGACTTCATCCAAACGCTGAGCCAATGGCTGATGGGCGACCAACTCCCGCCAGGCATAGGCATCCGCCACAGGCTCGAAGGAAACCGACTCACCATCGACCTCCTCTACGATACCGAAGCGTGGGCCAAATCCTTCTCACTACAAGCCCCCCGCATCCGCCTGCTCGAAAGCAGCCAACCGGACACCCCCTACGAAGTGGCTTGGAAGCGGATTTCCCCCGGACGTTTCTCGCTCAGCCGTGAGCTGGAAGAGGGCAGCATGATCCGCGGTGCCATTCAGGTTGGCAAACACGCGATCCCTTTCGGCCCGATGGTGGTTGGCTCCAGCACGGAATGGGCGTTCGACCCTAACCGGCTCGCCGAACTTCGCTCACTCTCAGCACAAAGCGGCGGCCGCGAATTACTTGACCTTTCTGAAGCGTGGCAACGTCCACCCTCCACCCACAGCGCCGACTTCCGACTCCCCCTGGGCATCACCGCTCTGATCCTGCTCATACTCGACGCCTTGGTCACCCGGACCGGTTGGCAACTCCCCCTGCCCTCGCGCCAACCTCGCCAAATTCCAGTGACCAAACGTACGCCAACACCCCAAACCGTTCAAAAGCAGCCGACAAATCAGGCACCCTCCCCTCCGTCAAGCTCCCCTCCGTCAAGCCCACCCCCGGTTTCGCCTTCAGAAAGCTCGCGAAGCTCTCGCTTCACCCGTGCCAAACAACGGAAATGACACAGCTCTCGATTTTATCCATGCATTCCCGCCAATTAGTGTTAGTTTAAACATTCATCATCCTCTCATCACCCATGCACCCTATCGCACTTTCCATTGCCGGCTCCGATTGCTCCGGAGGCGCAGGCATTCAAGCTGATTTAAAAACGTTCCAACAGCGGGGCGTCCACGGACTCACTGCGATTACCAGTATTGTTTCCGAAACCCCTCTGACAGTAAGGCACGTCGAACCTGTTTCCATGCCCTTGCTCCAAGACCAAATCAATCTGCTGCTCGATTCCTACCCCATATCGGCCATCAAAACCGGCCTACTCCCTACCAGAGCAACCACCATCGGAGTCTACGAAATTCTCAAAGAGACCCAAATCCCTCTCGTCGTTGATCCGGTCATGGTCGCATCCACCGGAGCTCAGCTCGTCGACAGCACCACCCTAGCGGTCCTCACCAGTCGGATCCTCCCCATCACCACATTGGTGACCCCGAATATGGCCGAAGCTTCAGCCATTCTCGGTCGCCCGGTTGAACATGAAAACGATTTGGAACCTGCAGCCAAGGACATCGCAGAAAAGCACCAAACATCCTGTCTGGTAAAAGGTGGACACCTTCCCGGCACCGGTGACCGACTCGACGTCCTTTGGCATCAGGGGCAAGCCCACCACTACAGCCATCCCGCAGCCGACCTGCCGGAAGGAGGCATCCACGGGACAGGCTGCACCCTTTCCGCGGCCATCACTGCAGGACTCGCATTGAATCTGAGCATAGAAGAGGCCGTTCGTGGCGGAATTGACCAAGTCCAAACACTCATCCAATCCGCCCATAGCTGGCCCTCCGGAGAAGACACCATCCTTTGTCTGGGATGGTAACTTACGGAAGTTAACTCTCCAAGCGAGGTCTGTATTCGCTGTAAAACACAAGATCTCCAACACCTTTGTGAAGGTTTCGTGACAATTTCAATCTGTGAACAAGATCCCTGCAAAGCCAATGCTTCAAACGCTTTTGCAATCCAAACAACACTTCTGGCGTGCATCCTCTCTTCATTCGCGTTATATAGACCATCACCATGAGAACCTCCCCCATCCCCCTGACCGCATCTCTGGCTTTGGGTCGTAGCATACCACTGGTTCTTGCCTGCGCCTTAATCTCAGCTTGTGGAAACTCATCCAGCTCCAACCTGGCCAGTAAGTCCATCGACAAAGTCACGGGCCTCTGGCCCAGACGCGTCGACGTCGTCGACGTCCGCCACAAGGAATTAAAAAAAATGCCCAGCGGCAAAGACTTGGCACTTGCATGGGACCGAAGCCTAAACCAATGGGTCTATGTCCCGGTCGATTACAAACCGCCCACCCTGCCTGATGACCCGACCATGCCCATCGATGCCGGATTGCTTCCGCCACTGCAACCGGGGCTCGAGAGCACACTCGACGGCCAAGGGCAACTGCCGGCAGAATAATCCACCCCATCGAAACGGCTCGCCATCCTAGCACGAGAAGGAATTCCTAGCTTGGCATTTTTGTCCTGTATCCATCCTACCCTCTCTGCTAGTGTGCCTCGAGCCATATGCAAACCAAGGATGGACATACCCTTCCAAAAACGCCCCACTGCCAACGTTTTTTGTGGCAATGGCTTGCCCTGATTGGAGTCCTCCTGATCACATCCTCGACGCTGCAGGGACAAATCACGGAAATCGAGGCAAAACATCAAAAAAACCTCAAGGACTTTTCCCCCATTGAGGTGCTGCCACGCTTTGGAGAAGGCAGAGGGTGCGCATGGATTTCCAACGACCCTGGAACCCTCTTCGACAGCTCAGAAAACCCCATCTTCCAAGGTGCTGTCATCTATGGTAACCCACACTGGCAATACGCCCATGTCAGCGGAACCGACGCACTGGGAAACGACTTCAACGGTCATGAATCCATCCTGCGCCGCTTCGAGCTCGGTGTTCGCCTCCACTTCTTAAACTATTTCACCGCATCGATCTCAACAGATGTGGAAGACGACGGCAAAGCTAAGGACGACAACAGCTACGACTCCCTTGACTACGCTCTTTACTCATCCGATATCATCTTTGATGCCCAAGATGCCTTCAACTGGGAATGTTACGATCAATTCCAACTTCGACTCGGCTATTTTAAAGTCCCCTCCAATGCAGGGTGGGCCACATCGTCCAACTCCATGCGAGCCATCGAACGAGCGTCCCTATCCAACTACTCAAGCCCGTCCGACTCTCTGGGAGCGATGATTTCGGCACGACGAGGACGCTGGGACTTCGATCTCGGAATCTTTTCAGGAGATGAAATTGATAATGGATTCGATTCTGAACGAGGTAGCTTCTGGCTCGGCCACATCGGCTATATGTTTGGAAAACGGGAACGCCTCGACAGTCTGCGAACCGACCTCCGGGTGCTGGTGAGTAACGCCCCCGAAAAAGGAGAAACCTTCCAGCAAGACTGGGTTGTCTCATGGAGCACCGTCATGCGTCGCCAGCACTGGCGGATGATGAGCGACTTCATTATCGGCGAGAACGGGGACCACAACACCCCCTCGCAAAATGGCACCTACTGGGGAATCAATATCATGCCCAGTGTCTGGCTGCTCGAGGACCGGCTTGAGGCCATCTTCCGCTACCAATACGTCGAGGCCGATCGACGGAACGGCTTTCGAGTTTCCTCTCACTCGATCCGGCGCATCGCGGATCAGGAGGGAGCGTTCATCAACGATGGCTATGGCGACAAGCACCAAAGCCTCTACGCAGGACTCAATTACTACATCTGTGGTGATAACACAAAAATCATGGCCGGCGTGCAATGGGACGACCTAACGTCCAGAAACAAACAGGTATTCGAAGGCCTGAGCACCTGGTTCGCCGTCCGGCTCTATTTTTAACCCCGCTCAAATCCGAACCCATACATGAATCCATGATACCTAGACCGATCCGTAAACATTCAGCCCCCACCCTCATCACCCTAACAACCCTAGCAACCCTCGGACTATCTCCTTCGTCCAGTTTTGCAGGAACCGAAGCCAAGTCCGTTCTCGAAGAACCCGCTCCCTGGAACTGGTGCACCTGGCTCCAAGACGACCCTGGCACACTCTACAAAAATAAGAGCAACCCCTACGTCCAGGAACTTAAAATCTACGGCCGATTCCAATGGCAATATGCTTACGTCGACGGTGAAGGTTCCTTCGAGGGTGGAACCCGCGATTTTAACTACGACACCGAAGAAATCCGCCGTTTCCGTGTCGGGGCAAAAATGAAATTTCTCGATTACTTCAGTGTCCACGCCCGGGCCAACTTTGAAAACGACCTTTCTCCCATCGGCGGCTCACGAGACATCGAATACTTCAACCTCTACACTTCGACCCTCGATATTGACCTCCAGAAAGCCTTCGATTTAGACACTCTCGAAGAATTGGAAATCTCAATCGGCAAACAGAAGGTTTCCAACAGCGCCGAAAAGTATATTTCATCACGCTACATCAAAACCGTCGAACGATCATCCCTGAGTAACTACGTCACCGTCCCGACATCCACAGGCGTCTCACTTTCCACAGCCTTCGACGCCTGGAACATCAGCCTGGGTATGTATTCCGGTGATCTGGAACAGGAGTTCTCCAAATTCGATAACGACTACTTTTACACCCTGCACACCGGCTACAAATTTGAGGACCCTCGTTTCGCGGATAAATCCCGAATTGATTTCCGCTTCATCCTCAATGGTGACGAAGAGGAAAATGCCGTCAAAAACCTGGAGAGCATCGGCTCGTTCAACCAAAAATGGGTCGCCTCCCTGAGTTCCAAATCCAAATGGGGCAAATTGCGTCTGCTCACCGACCTGGTTTACGGTGACAACGGAACCAACTACGATATCGACAACAAAGGCCGCCCTGAAAACAACCCGGAACGGGAAGGCACCTTCTGGGGCTTTGTCCTTCTACCGACTTACTGGATCCTCGACGACCAACTGGAAGCCGTCTTCCGTTACCAGTATGCCTCTGCCAGTGAAGAAGAAGGCTTCCGTATTTCCAGCCGCTACTCACGCACCGCTGGCAATGCTTACGACTTCACCGGACCCAACGACATGTCCAACGGTCGCGGTGACAGCCACCACAGCGCTTATCTCGGATTAAACTACTACCTCTGCGGCGACAACGCAAAGATCATGGCTGGGGTCGAATACGATGATTTGGACTCTGGCTCCCAGGACGTCTACGAGGGCACCACCATCTGGACGGCCTTCCGCATGTATTTCTAACGTCCATCCGACCCGTTTCAAACCACCCGAACCCTGAATCTGCCAACGCAGGTTCGGGGTTTCTTCTTTTCATCGCACTCAATTCTGCTACTTCAGCCTCCACGCGGGCATTTTTTCCCCGCTCCAACAAGTAACCTATGATTATGAACAACGAAACCAACGTTGCCAGTATCCGCCCACTCCGTGGTGTCGCTCTGGCCCTTGCGATCACATCCGCTTCTGCTCTTGCAGGAACCTCTGCAAAATCGACCATCGTCGAATCACCGGAACCTGAAAAGGGGTTCTGTGACTGGCTCAGCAATAAACCCGGAACCCTCTACAAAAACAAAGAGAACCCCTACATCCAGGAACTCGGTATTTTTGGCCGCTTCCACTACCAACATGCGTGGATAGACGGATCCTCCGACGGCAAAGACTTCTGGTATGACAACGAAGGTGACTTCCGTCGAGCCCGCCTCGGAGCCCGTGCCAAATTCCTGAACTACTTCCACATCTGGGCCAATGCCGACATGGTCCGCGATACCCGCCCAGCCGGGGGCGACGCCGATTGGGATTACCACAACCTCTACGAAGCCAAGTTCCTCTTCGATGCCCAAAAAGCCTTCGACATCGACAACCACAGCCGCTTCACCCTTGGCTACGGAAAGTCCGAGGTCAAAACCGCCTACGAATCCCAAACCTCATCCAAGAAAATCAAAACGGTTGAGCGTTCCGCCATCTCCAACAAGATATTCCAAACGACCCTAACCGGAGCGTGGCTTGATGCTTGTGCTGGCAACTGGTCCTACTACGGTGGCGTTTTTAGCACGGCCTGGGACGAAGAAATCGCATCTTGGAATGCTGGCGAACTCTATCACGCCCGACTCGCCTACGACACCAGCGATTGCCTTTCACTGGAACAATCCGAACTCAGCGCCGCTTTTGCCTATGCTGACAACGATGATTTCGACGGCATCAGCTTGAATTACGAATGGGCGGGAGCGCTTGCATTTACAGCCGAACAAGGCCGGGCCAACTACATGGCCAACCTGATCTTCGGAGAGAACCGTGACGATGCCCTCGATGATCGCGGCGGAAGCTTTTGGGGGGTTGTTTTCATGCCCAGCTACTGGCTCATCGACAACGACCTTGAGGCGGTCTTCCGCTACCAATACCAAGCTGCAAGCGAAGACAAAGGCATTCGCATCAACAGCCGCTATGCCCGTACAGCAGGGGCCGTTGAGCAAGAGGACATCTCCCTCTTGAGAGGTGGCCGGGGAGACCAACACCACAGTGCCTATCTCGGACTCAACTACTACTTCTGCGGTAACCATTCGAAAGTGATGGCTGGCGTAGAATACGACGATCTGGAATCCGACGGCGACGATATCTACCATGGATTCACCTACTTCCTTGCCTACCGTATGTATTTTTAGTATTTCATAGGTGATTCTCACATCACCCGTAACGATGAAATACCCAACCCTCTACTCCCTTTTTTTTACCTTCATCACCTGCTTTCCGCTCAGTGCCGGAGAGCAGGTGATTTTGTCTAAGCCTCCGGCAGACACCCCATCGTCTTTGGATCGCCTCTGGGGCTATGCCACGCTCTATCAAAACGAGAACAATCCGGTGATCCAAAAATTCGTCCTGAGTGGAAGATTGCATGCGGATGCCATCCGGTTCGATGAAGACCCGGGAAATTTCGAAGACATGCTCTGGCGACGATTCCGGTTCGGATTCAAATCCTCCTGGTTCGATCACTTCACCCTACAACTTGAGGCGGATATCGATCTCAACGACATGGATTCCGACGAGCTCGACGACAGCTACAACCGGCTCACCGATGCATACATCGGCTGGTCACGCAGCAAAGCGTTGGCAATCAAACTCGGCAAACAATCCGCCGGCTTCACCCTGGATGGTGCCACCTCATCCAAAAAACTGCTCACCCCGGAACGTAGCACTGTGGCGACCAACCTCTGGTTTCCCACCGAGTATTTCACCGGCATCTCCACCAAGGGAAGAATCGACCACTGGAGCTATCAAACCGGCGCCTTTTCATCCAGCGACGACGAGGAATTCGGCACCTTTGACAGCGGCTATTTCGGACTCATTTCGCTCGGATACGATTTCAAGCACCTCACCGGCTGTGACCGAAGCGAAGCCAGGATCGATTATGTTTACAACGACCCCGACTACGATGGCAATGTGGGAACCCGGGACCTCAGACAGGTCGTCAGCCTGAGCGCGTGGTGGGAAAACCAACGCGCTGGCATCGCCACAGGTTTATCCTTCGGTGATGGTATCGAAGGACAAAGCGACCTGTATGGCTTGGAAATCATGCCCTACTATACCATCAATGACACATGGCAGTTGGTCTTCCGCTACACTTATGTTTACAGCCCGGATGACAACGGCGTGCGCCTCAACCGCTACGAAAGCCAAGTGGTTACCGGTCGCTGTAACGCCGCCCATGAATGGTTTCTCGGGATCAACACCTATTTCTACGGACACAAACTCAAATGGCAAAACGGGATCGAATACATCCACACCAATGATCGGGCCGACGATGGTGGCGAGTATTCGGGGTGGGGCCTCACCTCCGCCTTCCGGATGTATTTTTAAACGGCATCTCTAAAGTAGGACCGATTTTTAATCGGTCATCTGCCTATCGAGCAAAGAATCTTGGCATGCACCCTGCATAACAATCGGTCCTACTTTGCCTCAAGCTCTTTCACTGCCCACTGGGCATGCTCCGAGATCAAGGAATCCTCATCTTCAGCTGCCTTTCGTAAAGCTGCCAAATCCTCTTTCGTTCCCACATTCCCGAGGGCAACACACACGTTCCGAAGAAAACGGTTTCGCTTGATCCGCTTGATCGGAGACTTGGCAAACAATCCCCTGAACCCCTCGTCATCCAGATCTAAAAAATCACGCAAGCGATGTTGAAACACCGCCTGACGAGCATGAAACTTACTCTCCCGACTCATACTCGCAAAGCGATTCCAGGGACAGACATCCAGGCAAGTATCACAGCCGTAAATCCGATCCCCTATCAGCTTTCTAAACTCCACCGGAATCGACCCCATGTGCTCAATCGTGAGATAGGAAATACATCTCCGTGCATCCACTCGGTGGGCCTCGGTAATAGCCTCGGTTGGACACGCCACCATACACCGGGTGCACTTCCCGCAATGGTCCCCGAATGGATCATCCGCGGGCAAATCCAAGGTCGTAATCATCTCAGCCAGAAAAAACCAGGTTCCGATGCCTCGGTGAATCTGCACACAGGATTTACCATTCCAACCGAGCCCGGAGGCCGTGGCAAAATCCCTCTCCAAGACAGGACCGGTATCCGAGTAAAACCGCTGCACCCCACCCATCTCCACCATGGCTTCGTTCAAATCCCGAAGCTTCCCCTCCATGATATCGTGGTAATCTTCATTCCAGGCATATTTAGCAATCCTATAGCCAACGTCCGGATCCTGCTCTCCTGGATAATAATTCAATGCCAGACTCACCACCGAACAGGCACCATCAACCACCAAGCGAGGGTCACAACGGCGCTCGACATTGCGCTCCAGCCACTTCATATCCCCGGCACAACCGTCCTGAACCCACTGAAGGTATTGATCTGCATGCCCCGCCACACGGGCACGTGACACCCGACAATCGTCAAATCCAAGCTGCTTGGCAACCTGCTGGATGTTGCCTTTTATGATCTTCCCATTCACCTTTCCAGATTCTTAGCATGAATTCGCCCTTCAGTAAAACGACAGTTGCTCCAGCTGCTCCTCTACCCGTTTTTCCGAAACCTTGACCCGCCGAGGTTGACTGGGGGCAAACTCCGCCACACGCCACTCCATCATCAACCAACCACAGGCCCATAAAGACCGATCCTCCGGATCATCCTTCCATCTCGGGAACCACATATCCCAAAGGCGCTGAACCCTCTCCCTCTTTTCATCATCCTTAAACAAAGGCAAACTCTTCAAACGTTTAATACGCTCCTCCATAGCTAGGAAATAGCGTGCATAGTTCGCCATGCGGACATAGCCGGCACGCCAGGCAAAACCACCCCCTAACAACCAATCCAATTCTTCAGCCAAATCCTCGGCAACCACATGCAAATGCCGGTCTCCGCGATGGTCTTCGATCCAATCACTCACCCAGCGGTAACTCTCAAGCATGGCTTCGAATTCAACCGCCAGCCGGTCAGCGCAGGCAAATAACTCTCCCTTGCCCCGGGATGCCGCCAGAGAAAAGCTCTCCGCGTCACGAGGGAGATCACTGCCCATCGCTCCTTCGCATGCCAGCCGCAACATATCGACTAACAATTCGCCCCTCCCTGAATCCATCACCGGCAGCATCATTTTCCCCATCATTCCGAAGGGAAACTTGCGCCGCACATAATCCACCTGTCCCGCTTCCACAATTTGGAACAAGCGCACGCAGCCGGCTCGGTGGCTTTCGGCCGCCTCCTCCCGGTTCAAAAACGCCCGCATCCCCACCGACTCCCCTTCATCCACAAGAGCGGGATACACACCTGCTTCAGCCTCTACCGGGATGGTTTCAAAATCCCAGGCATAACCTCCGGTCATTTCCCATTCCTGATTGACCTGCAACTCCCGCCGCTCCCGCATCAAACCCGTGAGGCTCTGCCGCAGTTCCTCCACATCTTCCCCCAGTGCGAGTTCTTTTTCATCTTCACTCCAGACCCGGAGCTTCGGTCGTAACTCGCCAGGCAACCTCCCAGGATCAAACATCCCGGAATCGATTCGATGCCCGGTTCGTTCTGCCAAAAATGCAGCCAACTCTTCCAGAAGCCCCCTCGATGGCTCCCACCCCCGCCAATCATCCACAAATTGACGCGCCGCCTCCCTACCTGGCGAACACGCCTGCCTCTGGCTTTTGGGTAAAGACCGAATCAACAGATAGACCCGCTCTTCCAACAGTCCGGGAACCCCCCAGCTCGGAAGAAAATCCGGGAAGTGAACAATCTCATCCATCCCCAACTCAAACACAACCCCATCCGCACGCTCACCTGGAGCTTGCATGTAGCTAACATCATAGCTGTGTTCAGCATGCCACACCACATCGGGAAAATCTTCCAGATCCTCGAGATCCCCCCAAATGCAATCTTGGATCGATACCATCAAACCCTCTTCATTCGCCCCGGTCGTTCTCCACTTCTGAAACGCCTTGGCGGTGCAAATCCGCTCAGGAATACGCTCCAGGAAAAAATCATACACCGCCTCCTCCGACCACAGACCTCCGGATCGGCGCAATTTATGCTCCGCAGCTTCCACCTCTTGGCGCACTTGCTGCAAGCGCTTCAGGAACCGCCCCTTGGTTCGCAAGCCTCCACCTAACACAGCTTCACGAACAAAGACTTCATGCGCTTCTTGCGGGTGCACCCGACCATAAAAAACAGACCGCCCATCCACCAGTTTCAAGCCGCCACAGATCACCGTCTCTTTCCCATACACCGCCCCCTGGCGTTCATCCCACTTCGGTGAATGATATCGGCTTTTGCACAAATGGGGAACCACCTCTTCCAGCCAGCGGGCATCCAGCTTGGCCACCTTACGCGCCCAGACCCGGGCGGTTTCCACCAACTCATATGCCAGTAACCACTCCGGTTTCTTTTTCCCAAACAATCCAGAACCAGGGAAGATGGCAAACTCCCGACCCCCGGTACTCCGGTAGACCCGCTTCTCCTTGTCCCAAAAGCCAAATTGCTTCGGAATACCTACTAACAAAGACTTGTGCATTTCATCTTCGTCCCCCCACTGACTTCGCTCTGCAGCCAACTCCCCTACCCGAACTTTCAATGTCTGGCCAACCAAACGCTTCAACTCAGCCACCACCTGATCCCACTCCATCACCCGGCGAAAACTCAAAAAGTGCTGCTTACAATACTTCCGAAGCTGATTACGCTTGAAACGCCTCCGCTTGCTCGATGGATCTCGAAACGCACCCACCGCTGACCAAATATGCAAAAGTGTTAGAAAATCCGAGTCCTCATCATTGAACTTTTTATGTGCCGTATCCGCTTCGGACTGCTTTTCCTGTGGCCGTTCACGCACATCCATCACGGACATCCCCCCGACCATCACCAACACCCCCTCCAGCACCTTGCGCTGTTCAGCCTCGATCAGCATGCGCCCCAATCTGGGGTCGAGAGGAAGGTTCGCTAACTTTCGCCCGATCACCGACAAGGGCCCTTCTTTTTCCATCGCCCCGATTTCCTCCAAGGTTCGGTGTCCTTCGCTGATGGCACGTGTCGAAGGAGGGCTGAGGAAGGGAAACTCCCTGACATCGGGAAGCTTCAATGATTTCATCCTGAGAATGACGCCTGATAAAGCACTCCGCCTAATCTCAGGATCGGTATACTCATCCGCAGCATCATGAATCTCTTCACTATACAGACGAATGCAGACACCCTCGCGAACCCGGCCACAGCGACCGCGCCGCTGACGCGCACTTGCCTGACTGATTTGCTCCACCTGTAATCGTTGGATTTGGCGCACCGGGTTCCAGCGGCTCACCCGGGCTAAGCCGCTGTCAATGACATAGACAATCCCAGGGATGGTTACCGAGGTTTCCGCCACATTGGTCGCCAGCACCACCCTTCGTCTCGGACCTCCGGTCTTGAAGACACGCTCCTGTTCATCGAGCCCCAGTCGGGCAAACAAAGGTAAAATATCGGTCTGGGGAAATTGGCGACCATCCAAGGCCTCGGTGCATTCCCTGATTTCACGCTCACCGGGGAGAAAGATCAGCACATCGCCACCGGCATCCAGATCCGTCACCCATTCCACAGCCCGCGCCACATGCCGTGACAAATCCTCGCCATCGGTCAAGGCCGGCAAATAGTGGTCTTCCACCGGAAACGTCCTTCCTTCGACATTCACCACAGGAGCCCCATCAAAGTATTCGGAAAACTTCCCCGCATCCAATGTGGCTGAACTGACCACCACCCGCAAATCCTTCCTTCTGCGTAAAAGATTTTTTAGATACCCGAGAACAAAATCAATATTCAGGCTACGCTCATGGGCCTCATCAATGATCAGGGTATCGTACTGCCGGAGATTTCGATCCCGTTGGGTTTCAGCAAGCAAGATCCCATCGGTCATAAATTTGATCGACGTCTCCTCCTGCACCTTTTCAACAAAACGAACCTGATAGCCGACCCGATCGCCAAGCCCGGTTCCCATTTCTTCTGCCACCCTCCGGGCCACCGTGGCCGCGGCCAAGCGACGTGGCTGAGTACACCCGACCCGTCCATTCTTACCTTCCTCACAGGCCAACTGGTAGGCCATCTTCGGTAGCTGCGTGGTTTTTCCGCTGCCCGTTTCTCCGACAACAATCACCACCTGGTGCGAGCGCATCGCCTCCATGATCTCATCGCGGCGTTTTGCCACGGGAAGATCCGGGTAATTGATCGTAGGAATCTCAGGAGCCTTCGGCATTCGCAAAGCCTCATAAGTCCCGACACAAGAGTCAAGGGTGTTGAACCCGACAAGCCAAGAAAAGTAGAGCTAAGCTCCAAGCTGCAATCAAGCCAGTCAGCAGCTCCCCCACGATAACCCCATCCCACGAGAAGCCCAGGCTACAGGACCTCACGATACACATCCTTGTGCGGTCGCGGTATGACCACGGCATTCACCAGGACCCCGGCCTCACTGATCACCTTCTTGCCTGCATCCACGGCGGCCTGCACCGATGAAACATCCCCGGTAAAGGTCGCAAACGCCTTCCCTCCGAGAGCCATCGCCAATCTCACTTCCATGATCTTGACATCCGCGGCCTTCACCGCGGCATCCGCCGCTTCAATCATGGTCACCACATTAAAGGCCTCAAAAATCCCGAGAGCACCACTGGGTTCAACAGGCTGACTGCGCCCGATCGCAGCAAACACATCCGGATGAATCCGGGGCAATACCGTGTGATCAATCAGAAAACCACGCGCAGTCAAACAACCGACATGCACCGCGGACTTGACCGATGACACATCGCCACTGACCAAAACCATGTACTTTCCAGAACAGATCGACCGCGCCAAAATGAGTTTGACGTTCGCCGCTTTCAACATGGTATCGGTCACCGTAAACCCGGCGACAATACTGCTGACTTCAATAAGACCAATGGCTTGATGGTTGGACATAATCGTTAAAAATAAAAGTGAATCAATAGGGTGAAAATAAATACGGAGAGGCCGGTTAACCGACAGAAAGAACCAATGAGCTATCGGATACGGCTTCGATCACCCCGGCTAGTGGCGCGTGGATAATAGCGCCAAGATTTTTAGGCGCGGGAGCGGCAATAAGCTCTCCCTCGGAAACCTTCTGCCCGACAGATACCTTCGCCTCGGCGGGTGCCCCGGCATGCTGTTTAAGAGGCAACACCAACTGCTTCGGCACAAAGTCCACCGTCCGCACCGGAGCCGGACGATCGTATTCAAGGATATCCAACTTGGCCATCAAGCGCTTGGTCGGCGTTTTCCGGCCTTCGCGCATCGGGTGCGGCTCGGTCGGGCTCGCTCCGGTCCATTGGAAGCCCTTCTCCCTGAGTCGATCCTTGGCCGAATCACACGCTTCTTTCGGGAACAAGGCTTCAGGACAGGCAAACAAGGTACAAAGGCCACAGGCACAACACAATGCCGCCCATTCGCTGTACCGCTCGTCACCAGAACTTGTAAAGGACAGGCTGCGCATCACTTGGTGCGGCTCGATATCATAACCAAGCAGGTAGCGTGGACACAACTCGGTGCAATACCGGCACTGGTCACAGGCCGACTTCCCAATGGCATCCATGTATTTCAACGGTTGCATCTTACGCACCATAATCGGATGCGTCCGATCCAGCACAATGATCCCGCTTGAGGTTTTGGTAACGGGTTCATCCAAATCTTCCCCCAGGCGACCCATCATCATCCCTCCGTGCATCAGCACAGGATCGGGAACGGTCACGCCTCCAGCCATCGCAATCAGATCACGGTAACTCACCCCAACAGGGACTTCTGCGGTAAACGGCTCAGCCACCGCGCCGGCAATCGTCAAGGTCTTGCGAATCACAGGCTTGCCGTCCACGGCGAGCGCCATGTTGATCAATGATTCCACATTGCTCACCAGACAACCGACATCTTTCGGCAGCCCCGCTGCAGGAATCAACTTCCCAGTCACTTCATATACCAAATCAAACTCATCTCCGGCCGGGTAAAAGTCTCCGAGTAAATGCACCCGGGCCATCGTTCCCTCACAGGCAGCTTCACAAGCCTTCACCGCCTCCGCATTTTTTTCCTTAATGCCGATGACCGCTTCTTTCGCACCCACCGCTTCCACCACGAGCAACAAGCCACGCACCAACTCGTCCGCACGCTGTTCCATCATCGCCGCATCCTTGTGCAGTAAAGGTTCACACTCCGCACCATTCACAATCACCGTGTCGGCAGACGCCGCAAGTTTCACATGAGCCGGAAAGCCTCCCCCACCAGCACCTACGACGCCGGCATCACGAACTTGATCTGCAAATTGATTGGTCACACACAGACCGTAAAAAGACCACCACACATGACAAGCAAAAAAAATCAAAGAAAAACAAAGAATTTGCAAAGCTCCGACCTCTGATCATCTGTCATCCTGCTCATCTTTCCTTGACCTAAACCAAAGGCCAAACCACATGTATAGCTATGATACAGAGTCTGTCACTCATCCTCCTTTCCTGCTTTCTCATCCTAGCGGAGCTTCCCCATTCGGCGGAAGCCGCCGCCCCGCTACCAAGGTTCCGCGTCGAAACCAAAGGCTTCAAGGCATCCGAAGCCGATATCAAAAACTTGCTCGACAGCGCCACACTCGAACTCTGGAAACATTTCCCAAACTACCCACTCGACCCCATCGTCATCACGCGTGGCAACGACGGTCCCATCGTTCTTTACAAGCGCAACAGTAAAGATGAAATCGTGGTCCGGCTCGACACCTCAGGCTCCTACTGGTCCCAGTACAGCTATCAATGGGCACATGAATTCTGTCATATCCTCTGCGGGTTCCGACCGGACGGACGTGAAAACAAATGGTTTGAAGAAACCCTCTGCGAACTTGCCTCCCTCTACGTGATGCGAAGCATGGCCAAAACCTGGGAATCCAAGCCACCATACCCGAACTGGAAAAACTACCGTCACTCGCTGCAAACATACGCAGATAATGTCATCGCCAAACGCGAAAAAATCACCCCATTCCAACTGGATAATTTCTACCGGAAACACGCCACCTCACTCCGGAAAGACTCAACCCAGCGCCACCTCAATGGGGCCATGGCTGCGGCTTTACTACCACTCTTCGAAGAAAAACCAGAACACTGGGAAGCGATTCGCTGGCTCAATACCAAGCCGGCCACCAAGGGCATGAGCTTCGCACGCTATCTCAAAAAATGGCACGACTCCGTTCCTCACAAACATAAATCTTTCGTCAAAAAAATCAGCAAACTCTACGGCGTGAGTGTGTAATTCCACTCCGCTTGCTGATACCCATCTCCTGTTGACAAATCCGGCATCCTGCACGTCAATACGCGCGACTTATGCCAGTTCCTCATCTTGACCTCTCTTCCTTTGGCCTCCCGGACATTCTGAGTCTGGAAGAACCGAGTCCCGGCTACCCGGTCATCCGGATCAGCAACCCGTTCGCCGACGCTTGTATCGCTCTTCACGGCGCCCATCTCACCCACTTTGCCCCACAAGGTGAAGAACCGGTTATCTTCACCAGTCAGGACGCGGTCTACCGTGAAGGTAAAGCCATTCGTGGTGGCATCCCGGTTTGTTGGCCGTGGTTTGGAGCCCACCCCGACGGCAAAAAAAATCTTCCCGCCCACGGCTACGCCCGCACCACGTTCTGGCATCTGGTATCGGTAAAAAACGATGCCTCCGGCACCCACCTCCTTTTCTCACTTCCACCACAAGCAGACAAAGAACAAGGGACGAAATTAAGCGCCACGCTCGAGTTTTCCATCGGCCAAACCCTGACGCTCAAACTCACCAGTAACAATATCAGCCAAAACACCCAACGATTCAGCGAAGCCCTGCATACCTACTTTGCCGTTGACGATAGCCGCCACACCGAGGTTTCAGGCCTCGATGGCGATCATTACATCGACACCACCGGAGACAAGGAAACTAGGAAAACCCAATCTGGTCCGGTCGGCTTTCCCGGAGAGATCGATCGTATCTACCACAGCTCCAGCACGCTCACGGTCCGCGAGCAAACCAAACCGAGGGCCATCACCATCAACAAAGACAACAGCCAGAGTTCCATCATCTGGAATCCGGGCGAAGAAAAAGGAAGCGCCATGGGCGATCTGGCCAATGACGAAATCACCCGCTTCATCTGTGCCGAATCCGCTAATGTTCGCGAACAGAGCATCGAACTTGCTGCGGGAGCGTCACACACACTCACCTTTAACATCTCTACCCAAGCCTAATGTTCCATCACCAACAGCAAGAAATTCAAGAGGTCATCCACAATGCCAAGGCTGTCCTGTTCGACTTCGACGGCATCATCCTCGACAGCGAATGGCCGATCTATCAGTCATGGAAACGCCTGTTCAAACGCGAAGGTCACACGCTGGAACAAAAGATGTATGTCAATTGTATCGGCAGCGATTTTGAAACCTGGTCTCCCCCAAACTACCTCGAAGAACTCACCGGTAAACACTTCGACTGGGAAAAGGAAAATGCAGCCCGTCAGGTCGAAATCATGCGGGACCTCGAATCCGCGGAACCCATGCCCGGCGTCCGCGACTTGGTAATCGCTCTCAGCGAAAAACCCACTGCCGTCGTCTCCAGCTCCTCCCATCGCTGGGTCGATGGCTGGTTGGAAAAGCTAGATCTCATGCCCCACTTCAACACCACCGTGTGCCGTGGTGACGCACCCAAAATCAAGCCTGCCCCCGACCTGTTTCTCGAAGGTGCCCGACAACTCGACACCGCCCCGAGTGAATGCCTTGTCATCGAAGACTCCATCAACGGCCTGCTCGCAGCGCACCAAGCAACAATGAAAGTCCTTGCCGTCCCAAACCGGCTCACCCACATCCTCGACTTCAGCGCAGCCGACTGGCGGGCCAAATCGCTCAAGGGGCTTGCTTGAACCAACTCCTATCAGGAGCTAATATTCACGGAGGATTGAGGCCAATCAATATTCACGGAGGATTGAGGCCAATCCTCCCTACCTATATTTCCAACCACTATACAGGAACACCCCGGCACATCGAAATATTAGATTCAAGCCACGTAGGCACCGCGCCCCGAATTTAATATTTATTTACTTTTACTCAATAATCCACTCGTAGTCCGGCGTGTTGATAAATTCATAGCCGTCTTCGGTAACGAGAACCGTGTCCTCGATACGGCACCCCCCGACCTCCGGAATATACAGACCGGGCTCTACCGTGATCACATGCCCAACCTGAAGAATCCCCTCCTTGTCTCCCAAGGACGGAGGCTCGTGAATGTCCAATCCTAGGCCATGGCCAATCCCGCAATAACATCCTTCCCACTTGCCATCTTCACGCTGCCGGGTCGGGTACCCTCGTCGATCTAACACCTCACGAGCAGCACGATCCACGTCCGCCATTTTTTTGCCGGGGCCAAACTCGGCCAAAGCTGCCTGGAACGATTCGTAAACGGTCTCGTAAATATCGCGCTGCTTTGCTGTTGGCTCACCCTTGACGTAGGTGCGACTCAGATCGCCGTAATAGTAGCTATCGTCATCCCGGGGGAAAATATCCACCACAATCATTTCGTGGGCCTTTACCGGCCCAAAACCAATACAATGGCAATCGGCGGCCTGGAGGCCAGACGCCGCGATCGGATTGTTACTACCCCCGCCAACAGCAGAGGTGGCAGTCCGGATTTCGCGCCGTAGCTGCTCACAAGTGAGCACCTTGCCCTCAAACATCAGGACATCATCCTCACCGATTTCACTTTGCTTTAAAATTTCACGCACCCGGGAAAATCCAGCCTCGGAAATCCTAGCTCCCTCGCGCAATCCTTCAATTTCCTCCGGAGTTTTGATCTCTCGCTGCGGAAACAACGTGCCATGCTCAATCTTAACCTTCACCCCCATCTCACAAAGGGCCGCATAATAACCTGATGGGTAATGATGGGGCACGGTCAGTTCCTCATAGCCAAGCTCACGAACCAGTGCCGCAATGGCGGCGGGTTTGCTTCTCACCCCAAAAAGTTGCTCGCCCCGGTCCAGGAACTCCACCAGATCATAGACCTCGGCAAAACGACCTTCCGACTTGGCTCGTTCGATCTCCATCCGATGGATCAAACACACCGGAGCGTCCATCGGCCCCAACATACAAATGGGGTCCATCGATTTAAATCTTCCAAAATAATAGCCGTCGGACTCGGTTTCGGTGACGGATTCAATGAGATAAGTTGCCATGATACGTAATATGATGCGTGCGGACTGCCTAGCGAACCTCGCCCTATGCTGTCAATGCCCACCACCAGCACTCTGCGCATTGGCCAGTATGTCCTTGGCAATATGCACATTCGGCAGATGTGCTTTCGCCTCATAAAAACGAAGGCACCTCATCGTCAAAAAGGGTGGCCTAAGCAATCAGCTCACAGCAGAGCGTAGGGCCGCTCTCGATTCCGTATCACCCCGAGTTCCGAACTACTCGGAATCTTCTGCTGCCGGCTCCTGCCACTCGACCTCCTTGCCATCGGCCCAGAGGTCTTCCAGGCCATAAAGATCGCGTAGATCAGCGTGCATGACATGAACCATCACATCAATGTAATCGAGCACCACCCAACGAGAATGAGCATCTCCCTCGGCGTTTACCGGGTGCGCGTCATAGGCTTCGGCAACGTGTTTATCCACATCGCGCATCACCGCCTTGAGGTGGGGCAGAGATGTTCCCGAGCAAACCACCATAAAATCTGTCAGCGACGACACACCGGTCAAATCCATGACCCGAATATCTTCGGCTTGAATTTCCTCGGCGGCCCGCGCACATGCGATAGCGAGTTCTTTTCCTTCAATGGCCATGGCTGGAGAGTCTATATAAAAAATCCTGCGGTGTCAGTAACCAGCAGGAATTCCGGGAGTCTTGAATTTACGGTCTTTGTTGGCTGGTCTTAGCTCCAGCTTGTTGAGAGCTTATCTGATTTTATCTGATATGCGACCCATCAACAAAGGAGGAAGGAAATGGAGCATAGCGGATTTGAACCGCTGACCCCCTGCATGCCATGCAGGTGCTCTACCAACTGAGCTAATGCCCCTTAATCCTTTGAACACCACAAAATCATTCGTGGTGCGGGGCGGAGTTATCCCAGCAATCGACCGCTGGCAAGATCTTTTTACTAAAAACCTCGATTTTTTTTAAGGAAACCTCCGAGAATCTTCATTCGGCCGATGCCACCGAAAGCAACCAAGACTGAAGCTCGGATGCCAACGATACGGTCCGCTGCAAACGATCATGGCGGCGGTCTTGCCATGCTTGAGGGGAAAAAACCGACGCCCCAAGCCAAACACTCGCCCCGGAAATTTCGGGTGCGCCCGAAGATCGACCTCGCAGGACATCCCACCACACACGGTCCCGATCATCCGGAGCCCACAATTGCCACTCATCTCCACCGGCAGTGGGAGCCTCATCCATCGTCTGCAAGCCGAGAATCCCGACACATTGCTCATCAGCCCCCAGGCAATGTTTTAGAATCCATTGATTCTGCAGGTTCGGCGATTGTGCAATCGGCAAAAAGACAAACCGTAAGGTTCTAGCCGGCTCCTTCCTCGCCATGGCGGAGGCCAGCATCACCACCGTCGAAAGACAGGTAGCATCCGCATCCTGCCCCTCGCCAGCGTAAGAAGCTGCGACAATAATCACTTCTTCGGGGGCACTCCGCCCCTCGATGTCCACCCACAGGCTCTTCCACTGCCATTCTCCGATGGCTTCCCCGCCCCCCTTTTCCACTTTATAGCCGACATTCTGAGGCCCGAGCCGCCCTTCGATCATCGCAGACGCCTGCTTCATGCCCCTGCGTCCCGACTCACTTCCGTGGTCGCGCGGGCCAATCCGATCCGTGAGCTTGCCCACCATATCTGAAAGGTCTTCAACACGCAGGCCATAAGACGCGATCACGGCACGCTGCCGCTCCTCGTCCCGTTCCATCTTGAAATAGGCCACCATAAACACAATCGTCCCGATCACCACCCCCACGGGAAGGATCATCAGCATGATTTTATATTTGCGAGGAGAATGCTCCGACATCACTTCGTTATTTGTTTGTGAGTTCCAACACATCGACAATCGCCTGGGCCGCCCGTTCGTGGGCCCCGGGGTCACCCAGCCGGCTGGCCGTTCGTTCTAATCGTTGACACAAGGCCTCACGCTCCTCCCGGTCAGTCATCAGACGACTCAAAATACGCTCCACGTGGCCGGGATCTGCATCCGATTGCACCAATTCCTCAACCACCCCCTCACCAGCCAGAATATTGACCAGCCCAATATACTCAACTTTCACCAACAGTTTCCCCAAAGCATAGGTCGGCCAAGCGAGCTTATAGACTAGGCAATAGGGCAGACCGAGAGCCGCCGCCTCCAGCGTCGCGGTTCCGCTGGCGACCACTCCACACGTCGCCCGTTGCATCAATGAATGGCTATTGCCCGTTTTCAACCGAATTTCACAACTCTCAGGGAGTTTCGCCTCCTCAATCATCACCTGCATCTGGCCCTCAAGTTTCTTCGACGCCGCCGCAGCCTCATACCGCCAATCCGGGTAATGCGAATGCATCCTGCGGGCCGCCTCCACCATCATCGGAAAGAGACGATTCACCTCGCGCTCACGGCTCCCGGGAAAGAGCCCGACCAAATCCTCCGCTCGGGTCACCTGCTCACGTTGATCTTCCAATTCATCCACCAAAGGGTGACCGACAAATTGCGTTTCCAGGCCAGCCGATTCAAAAATCGGTTTTTCGAATGGGAAAATACACAACATCAGATCGAGCACTTCGGCCATTTTGGGGATACGGCCTTTGTTCCAGGCCCAGACCTGAGGACTGATATAATAAATAATCTTGGTTTCCGGCAAACGCTCCCGCACCGCTGCAGCAAACCTTAGATTGAAACCCGGATAATCGATCAACACCAAGGCCTCTGGCTTCCAAGCCACCACTTCATCCAACATCTCATAAAAGCGACACTTGAACCACCGGTAATGCTTCAACACCTCCCAAAACCCCATCACAGCGGCATCCTCGACCCAATCCGTCACACCATCCCCTCCCGCATCCCTCATCGCAGGACCTCCAGCACCGCGGAACTCAAGCTCCGGAAGCTGCCGACTCATCGCGTCCATCAGATGCGCCCCATGGGTATCCCCACTGACCTCTCCGGCAATGATGTAAATTGAATGACTCACTCGAGCCTTTCTACCCCAGCCCCCAAAAACTGCAAACCCGAACTTCCTGCAATCATTAGCTTGAAACTTGAATCCGAAAACTTGAAACTCTTTTACATGCGCATCGATATCGTCACCCTCTTCCCCGAAACGGCCCTGGCCCCACTCAGCGAGAGCATCATCGGACGGGCCAGAGGTCAACAACTCATCGATATCCGAGCCCATCAACTGCGTGATTGGGCTGAAGGAAAACACCGGAAAACTGACGAGTATCTCTGCGGAGGAGGCCAAGGCATGCTGCTCAAACCCGAACCGCTCTTTGCGGCCGTCGAAGAACTTCGCCAAGAACACTCACGCGTCCTGCTCATGACCCCTCAAGGATCCCCCTTCAAGCAAGCCGACGCCCGACGACTCAGTAAGCACGAGCACCTGATCATTCTCTGCGGCCACTATGAAGGGGTTGACCACCGCGTGATCGACACACTGGTCGACGAGGAAATTTCCATCGGCGATTACGTCCTCACCAACGGGGCGATTGCCGCTGCCGTTGTCAGCGATGCCATCATCCGCCTTCTGCCTGGAGCGCTCGGTGATGCGCGCTCGTCAGAAGAAGAATCCTTTACCGACCCCAACATGCTCGAAGCTCCCGCCTACACAAAACCCAACAGCTTCCGAGGTATGGATGTCCCATCGGTCCTGCTGAGCGGAAATCACGCAGCAATCAACACTTGGAAAAAAGAGCAAGCCATGATCCGCACCCGTAAAAATCGTCCGGATCTACTCCCCTAGCCTCACCCAACAATTCCCAAAAAAAGATCACACTGACTGATTGTGTTTTTTCAAGGGGGAGCATAACATGTCATTACGATATGTAGAATACTCCCGCCCTTGCCTCCATGCCCGACTCCCCCTCCAAGAAAAACAAAGCCAAGCACAAAGCAAAAAAGGCTCAGCGCAGACCTCGCCGGTGGCCGAAGGTGTTGCTTTTCCTACTCCTTCTCCTCACTCTGTTTATTGGTGTTGCCCAGGGACCATTATTGAGATCCTATCTGGAAAAAGAAATCCAACAACAGCTTCGAACAGCAGGTATTGAAGGAAGTTTCCGCGTCGAGGGCAGCCTCTTTTCCGGCATTGAGTTAAGAGATGTCAGACTAACCAGCAAGGGGATCATCCGGGAACTCAACGTCGCATCCCTCACCGTCGACTACCGACTCACCGAGGCCATCCGTGGAAATTATGACAAGGTGCTAACAGGCATTCGTGGGGACCGTATTGAAATCTGGATCGACCTCGCCGCCACAGCGGACTCAAGCACAACAACTCCCTCTACGGACGAAACCACAACGGCCTCTTCTTCGGACCCAGCCACCCCCATCAACCTCGAAACCATTCGAAGCTACGTCCTTCCAGTCGAATGCTTCATCAATCGTTCTGCCGTCCGAATCAGTCGAGGCCCGGATCTCATCTGGCAGGCACAAGACGTGGCATTAACCCATCGGACTGGGGACGAGATATTCCACCTGAACCTCGGCGAGTTCACCGACATGGATTACCGCATCCTCAGCCACAAGGAAGTCTCACTCACCTGGTCAAAACGAAAACTGGAACTCCAGAATTTCCCCATCCGGCAAGACACCATGTTAGACCAAGTGATTAGCAGCTGGAATGACGAATGGCACCCTTACATCCCCCAATTTCTCCAAGCCGACATCACATGGGAAGGTGGCCTATTCAGAGTCAATCTGGACAAACTTGAAGCGGTCCGCATTTCCCTGAATAAGGGAGCTATTCATCTGGACAAGCTGGCCCAATGGATTGAAACCTCCGATGATGTAGCAGGTGATATCACCAGCCTCGATCTATCCATCAAAGACATCATGGCTCCCCCGAACCAGTTCGAGAGCCGACTCCGGATCGAAGCCGAACACCTACAATGGCAGAAAAAAATGATCCGCAATTTCGCAAGCGACATCTCTACAAAAGAGGGCTCGGCCACGATCAACGCCAGCACTCGAATCGATCGTGAACAGGCAAGCCAACTCACCGCCACAGTGAATATCTCACCCCCAATGGAGGAAACCAATGAGCCCGCCGCGGCATGGCTCAACTGCTGGCACAACAGCTCAGCCAAGGTGGAATTGCAGATCCCTGAGCCCGAGCACATTGCAGCCAGTATCACAGGGTGGTTCGAAGATCAATCGTCGCTCCAAGCTCCACCCGGAGGATGGCCCACCGGAGCCATCACCCTGCAAGGCAATGCCACAGTCAAGGATCAAGAGCTCGAACAAGCCAAAGCATCACTCCTCTACCACGCTCCGGCATGGAGTGACATCCAGGCCGATCAGATCCTCATGCACGCCTCATGGAATCCGGAAACACAACGAGCAGAGGGCTCGCTCAACATCCCGAACCTCATGGGGAGCCATATTCAGGCATCCGCAAATTATTCGCTGGATGACGAGCACTACGATGGCAAGCTTTCGATCCAGTCGCTCGACCTCTCCAAATTCCGATCGACTCTGGAACGCTTCAATCAATCCGTCCCCCGGGCCGGACTCATTCAGATCAACTGGTCAGGAGAAGGCAAGGTGAGCGATCTCGACTCCTATCAGGGAACCATCACAGCCGACATCGAGGGCCTTGAAATTGAAGCCGAGGGACAACCGGCTACCGACATACAACTCAATGGTCAATACGCTCCCGGGATGCAGATTGAACTCAGCAAGCTCCTCGTCACACGTGACAAACTCAAGATCAAGACTGCAGCGAACTGGAAAAACGAAACTCTCCAACTCACCACTCTGGAACTCCACGACCAGGATGCTCTTCTGGTTCAAGGCTCCGCCCAACTTCCTCTGGCCCGCGAATGGTCAGGCATCGAAGCGTTTCTCCGTCAGCCGGGCAAGCTCGAGCTCCAGCTCAAAATTGATGAGATGCCACTCGCGGAAATATACGAACAACTCCCGCAAAACTCAGAACCACTCGTCAAAGGCAAACTCTCTGTGGATTTCACCCTTGGAGGGACATTACTAACACCTTCGATCCAACTATCAACCAAGGCCAAGCGACTCCAATTGATTGGCAATGATAAAATCCCGGTCACCGACATCAACCTGGAGATCTCAACCAAGGAGGATGCCATTCATCTGGATGGCTCCGCCGTCCCGGACGGACATAAGGCACTCGAACTGGCGGGAAACATGCCATTCCACCCAAAACAATGGATCGACGACCCCGAGTCACTTGGCAATGAAGCGATCAACCTGTCGCTCGACACCCGTTCCATCGATCTTTCCGCCTTCACGTCCATGCTCCCGCACATTTCCGAGATCAACGGCACCTTCAGCTCCATCGTCAAACTCACCGGCACCATCGCAGCACCAGAAGTCCAAGGTGACGCCCGCCTACAAATTTCCCGGGTCAACTCAACTCGCGAATCCATTCCGAACCTGCGCGACATCGACATTCGCCTGAACTATGACCAGAATAAACTGATCATCGCCCCATCCTCATGTCTCGTCGCCGGGGGCAAATACAACCTGAGCGGCAATGTCGATTTTCAAGAGTTCAGCAACCCGGTATTCGATATCACACTACAGGCGGATAAAGCACTACTCTGGCGGGATGATGCCATCATCGCCCGCTCCGATGCCTCACTCAAACTCAACGGCCCTCTGGAAAAGGCCAACCTATCGGGCGATATCGGCATCGTTCAAAGCCTGTTCTATAAAGATGTGCAAATCATCCCGATTGGCTCCGGAGCCAACCGGGGCGCCAGCCAGAGATCCAAGGCTGAACTCCCGGCCTTCGTCCAGCCCGATAAAAAGAAAGGAGACCGCTTGAATATCCCAGAACCATTCAACGCGTGGACCCTCAACCTAACAGCAAAAACCAAGGAAGACTTCCTGATCAGGGGAAACATCGCAAAGGGGAACATCAAAGGAAACCTCGTCGTCACGGGCACCCTTGGCAATCCTCAACCCAAAGGAGAGCTTGTTCTCAAGGACGCACAAGCCAGCCTTCCCTTCAGCCGACTCCACGTCAAAGAAGGTAAGGTGTTCCTTACCCCCAAACATGGATTCGACCCCCAGCTCAGTTTAAAAGCAACCTCCAGAATTGGATCCTACGATGTCGAGATCAACCTCTACGGTCTGGCATCCAACCCCAAAACCCTGATGACCTCTCGCCCGCCACTCCCTGAAAGTGAGATCATCCTCCTCCTCGCCACCGGTAGCACATCAGAACAACTCAGTGACGGGGCATCCGCAACAGGCAAAGCCTATCAATTGTTAGTCGATAGCGTCATCCGCTCATCCCCGGGCCGGTTTAAAAAAATCATGAACACCCTCGCCGAACTCAATGAGAAGGTCGACATCAACATCGGCGCATCCGATCCATTCACGGGAAGAAAATACAATTCCGCGCGTGTCGACATCACCGACCGCTGGCATGTCGTTGCCTCGATCGATCTCGATAACAACACCCGCGGAATGGTGGTTTACGCCATTCAATTTAAATAATGAAGCCTGCACATCACAGCATCAAGTTCATCACCAGCCGATGCCTTGTCGGCACGGGTGCACGCATGCTGTCGGTCTTCCTCTTTTTGTTTTCTGCATTACATGCAGCCAATGAAGTCATCCCCGGGGCTCCGGCAAAAGAACTCGCGCAAGGGGTGCAAAAAAAACTGTCTCCCAAACAACTACAGCCGACCGCTACCCCCAAACGACAAACAAAGATCAAAATCCACGGGCTTACCTTTATGTCCGAAGAGCAGGCACTCGGATTGTTGGGAAACATGATCGACCATATTGTTGGCCACGCACCCAGCCCCTCCCGAGCCGATGATGCGGCCTTCCTGCTGGAACACACGCTGCGGCAACAAGGGCTTCCTGAAGCCCAGGTTGATTGGAGAATCGGAAAAAGAAACCGCAACATCATCCTGAACGTCGTTCAAGGCCCCTCACGTCATCTGGGCGAAGTAATCATCAGCGGTGTCGAGCCTGCCATGCAAGAAGAGCTGGTTACTTACTTCAAACAAGAAACCATCGGCTTCAACCTCCTCGGAAAAGGCCAAATTCCATACATTCCGTCCTCGGTGGAAGAGGCCGTGGCGAATGTGACAGTCCACATGCAATCCGAAGGCTACTGGAATGCCGAAACCTCACTCGTCAAAACCTCGATTCAAGTCGAACAGGGGCTCGTCAACCTGCATGTAGCGGTCAAACCAGGCCCCCTCTTTCTCTTGGCTCCCCCCGAACTCAGAGGCCCTATCCCGGTCGACCTCATCCCGCTGCGGCAACAGTTGAGCGCCTATCTCGGATTACCTGCCAATACACAAAACATCAATGCCTCACGCAAAACCACACTCAGTTATTTCCTCAAACTGGGGTATGCATTTACCGAAGTGCAAATGGATAAAGAAACCGTCGGCCATCGCCTGCGCCTGATTTTCACCGTCCAAACCGGAAACCGCTACAAGATTGGCAAGATCAACATTACCGGCTTGGAGCGGACCGACCCCAGCATCCTGCAACGCCGCTTGAATCGCAGCGTCGGAACACTTTACAACCCGGAAAAAGTTGAAGAAAACCGCCGAAAATTCATCTCCACCGGAGCTTTTTCATCGATGCTCATCGATACCTCCCCGCGCAATGACGGCTACATTGACATCACACTCCGAGTTCAGGAAGGTCGAGCTCGGGCCGTGGGAACCCACCTGGGAGCGGGCAGCTACGAAGGTGGCATTTTCGGACTCTCCTACCTCGACCGCAATTTCCGGGGAAAACTACAAACACTCTCGGTGTCTGGAGAATTTTCAGGGTTGGGCCTCCTCGGACAGGCCAGCATCAACGACCCAATGCTCTTCGGATCCGACCTCAACGGTACCTTGCGCGTGTTCCTGCTGTCACATGAGTTCGATGGCTATAAAAAATTCGAAGCGGGCCTGGGAGCCGAGCTGGTATGGATTATCAATGACAACTACGGGATGCGTTTTTACGGTGAAAGCATCACGGCCCGGACCGACAGTGCGGGTTTACCTGACGAGGAGCTTGGCTACACCGAATACGAAGTGTGGCGTCTTGGCATCACCCAGAGGTTGGACTTCAGGGACAATGCCCTCAATCCACACAAAGGGTTTTACGCGGAACTGCTGACCGAAGCCGGAGTTGTCACAGGGGGGTCACCCATCCCCTATTACAAATTCGAACTCCGGAGTAGCTATCGCCAACCCTTTTTCGAGAGTGATTTTCTCACTCTCACTGGACGGGCCGGATTCAACTTCAACGATGACCAAACCAATTACCCGATTGATTTACGCTTTTTTCTCGGTGGCAGCGACAGCGTTCGCAGTTTCCCGGAACGGGAGATGGGACCCAGCGTCCGCGGTGACGCGGTCGGGGGTGAGGCTTATTGGATCGCCAGCGCCGAATACAACCGCAAAATCAAAGGCCCGGTCTACATGAATGTCTTTGCTGATGCTGGGGCTTTAGCCCGTGACACAAGTGGTCTGGACACCGCGGACGTCCATCTGGCAGCCGGGCTTGGCTTCTGGCTGGACCTCCCGATCGGCCCCGTCCGTGCTGAATATGGCTACAATATGAACCGCCGCGACGGCGAACCGGCAGGAACCTTCCACTTCACCATCGGTGTGAATTTCTAAACCAGGAAACCGCGAAAACCGACAAAACCTCAAAACGCGAAAAACCCTTGAAAACTCGTAGTTTTCAAGGGTTTTCGTGGAAAGTATCAATGGTAGCAGGGGGGAGATTTGAACTCCCGACAAAAGGCTTATGAGTCCTCTGCTCTACCCCTGAGCTACCCTGCCTTTCATTGATCGGTGCCGGCTGCAAATTGTGGGGAATTTCGCTCCGGCAGGCGTGAGGTAATGCGAAAACCGACTTTTGTCGAATAAAAATTAAAGAAAGATCACTCTAAGGTTGCCAAATGCTCATAATACGCTAGTTACACGCCTCCGACTTATTTGATTCGGCATCAGTAATCCAAGCAACCAAAGTTATGAGTGACCTTTCTCTTTACAGAAACATCGGAATCTTCGCCCACGTGGATGCGGGCAAGACCACTACCACTGAGCGCATCCTAAAACTTACCGGCAAAATTCACAAAACCGGTGAGGTGCACGACGGCGAATCCACGACCGATTTCATGGATCAGGAAGCTGAGCGCGGCATTACCATCCAGTCAGCGGCTGTCAGCTGCTTCTGGCCAGGTACCAACAACCAGTACAAGCCCCACCGCTTCAACGTCATTGACACACCCGGTCACGTTGACTTCACCGTGGAAGTTTATCGTTCCCTCAAAGTGCTCGACGGCGGTATCGGCGTGTTCTGTGGATCCGGTGGTGTTGAGCCACAATCCGAGACCAACTGGCGCTACGCCAACGAGTCAGCCGTTTCCCGTATCATTTTCGTCAACAAGCTCGACCGTATCGGAGCCGACTTCTACCGCGTCGTTGACCAAGTGAAAAACGTGCTCGGAGCCAAGCCACTCGTCATGGTGCTGCCGATCGGCATCGAAGACCAAATGACCGGAGTCGTGGATCTTCTCACCCGCAAAGCCTGGGTCTGGAAAGATGGTGCGGAAGCCGAAGACTACACCCTCGAAGACGTTCCAGCCGACATGGTGGACAAAGTCGAGGAATACCGCGAGGCACTCATCGAAACTGCCGTTGAGCAGGATGACGACCTGATGGAACAGTATCTCGAAGGCGAAGAGCCTAGCATCGAGGACATCAAAAAGTGCATCCGTAAAGGAACCATCGCTCTCGACTTCTTCCCAACCTACTGCGGAACCGCCTTCAAGAACAAGGGTGTGCAGCTTCTCCTCGATGCTGTTGTGGACTTCCTCCCATCACCTACCGAAGTGCCAGCCCAGCCAGAAGTTGATCCAGAAGGTAACGAGACCGGACGTTTCGCTGAAGTCACTCCTGACAGCCCACTCCGCGCACTCGCATTCAAGATCATGGACGACCAGTATGGAGCCCTGACCTTCACCCGTATTTACTCAGGTAAGCTTGAAAAGGGTATGACCATCCTCAACACCTTCACAGGTAAAACCGAGCGTGTCGGCCGGATCGTCGAAATGCAGGCTGACGAACGCATCGAACTCGACAGCGCACAAGCTGGTGACATTGTAGCCCTCGTTGGACTCAAGAACGTCCAGACCGGCCACACACTTTGTGACCAAAACGACCCTGCAACTCTCGAGCCCATGGTCTTCCCCGATCCTGTGATCTCGATTGCCGTCGCCCCCAAGGACAAAGCGAATGCCGAAAAACTCGGTGTCGCCATCGGTAAGATGGTCAAAGAAGACCCGACATTCATCGTTGAAACCGACCAGGACTCCGGTGAAACCATCCTCAAGGGAATGGGCGAGCTTCACCTCGACATCAAAGTGGATATCCTCAAACGGACGCACAACGTTGAAGTGGAAGTTGGCAAGCCTCAGGTGGCCTACCGCGAAACCATCAGCAAGCGCATCGAAGACAGCTACACCCACAAGAAGCAGTCCGGTGGATCCGGTCAGTATGGTAAGATCGACTACATCATCGAGCCGACCGACGCCGAGGAAGGTGAAGAGTTCGAATTCGAGTCCAAAGTCGTTGGTGGTAACGTGCCTAAGGAATACTGGCCAGCCATTGAAAAAGGCTTCAAAAGGTCCAAGGACAAGGGTGTTCTCGCTGGTTTCCCATGCTTGAACTTCAAAGTCACCTTGGTTGACGGTGGATTCCACGCCGTGGACTCCTCCGCCATCGCATTCGAAATTGCCGCCAAGGCAGCCTACCGTCAGTCGATTCCGAAAGCCGGACCTCAGCTGCTTGAGCCCATCATGAAACTGGACGTCTTCACACCTGAAGACAACGTTGGTGACGTGATCGGCGACCTCAACCGCCGCCGCGGCATGATCAAAGAGCAGGAGCGCACCCCAACAGGTATCCGCGTCAAAGCCGATGCTCCTCTGAGCGACATGTTCGGCTACATCGGTGACCTGCGCACCATGACCTCCGGTCGTGGCCAGTTCTCCATGGAGTTCTCCCACTACGCCCCATGTCCAAAGAACGTCTCCGAGGAGGTGATCGCGGACGTGAAAAAGCGCGAAGCTGAGAAGAACAAGTAAGTTCGACTCCAAGCATTTACCCAATCAACCAAGCGCCGGCTCATATGAGCCGGCGCTTTTTTGTGGCAGCAAGGTATATGCCTCAAAACCGCACGACAACGATACACAGCTGACCTCGGTTGACGGGCAGCATGACTGCGGTGGAACATACCCAGAACAGAAACTCATCCGGAATACTCGTTGAGCACGAAGTATTTTCCCTCAAAGCGTAACCATGTTCAATCGTCTCGTCTGTTTTGCTAAATGGTATGAGCCACCCAATCGCTCCAGCTTATTATCATCCCCCCCCGCACAACAAACCAAGAAGGGCAAACCCAGAACTCCAGAGCGTCGCTTGAGCATCCCGCGCCCACGCATCACTCACACCGTCCAGAACGCGTCCAATCCTGAACTCTCCCCCTTCCCACCTATTGATGGATCCAGTCAGACCAAATGACTCCCCCGTACGCAACAATGCGAAACCTGTAAAGGTTTCGCATTGGCAAAAGGTGTAATTGATCGAGAGATCAGTTGGTCACAGGCTTGGCCAAAATCACATGATCGCCAGGCTGAACCACCATTCCGGGGGTCATGCTACGGTAATCAATATCAGCCACGATACGGCGGCCTTCGATGGCATTGACATTCAAGTTGCCGATGTAGCTCATGCCTCGCTTGATCATCAGCTTGGCTTCTGCCGTCACTGGCATATTGCTTGGAATCTCGAGAGTCACAAAACCCCAATCGTGGTTGACTGCGGTCACACGACCTTCGGCAGAGTTACCCTTGATACGAGCAGCACGCTTGGAGATACGCGTATCCAGCTCTTGGATCGTCTTGGTGTTTGCATTCACCATTCCGTCCATTTTTTCATTCAAGAGCTCAAGCTCTTCAAGATCACGGTTGGCTTTCTTCAACTCATCTTCCAGCTGCTTGACCAATGCGGGAACTTGCTCAAGCTCCACATTGTCACCAAGGTCCTTGAACTGCTTCTTGATCTGCTCGATGAGATCCTTGACCCGGCCAAGCTCTTCGTCTTGTGCCGCAATCTTGTTCTTCTCCTCGTTGACTCGACGACGCGCAAGCTTCAAGTTGCTCTTCACGTTGTCCAGCTCAGACTCAGCTTTGATTTTATCACTTAAAGCCGCGTCGCGTTCATCTTCACGCTCTTTGGCTTCTTCTTTCGTGGTTTTGATGCTCGCCTTGCGGTTTTCATTTTCACCGTCCAAGGTTGTCCGCTTGTCACGAAGCTGTTGGAAATCGTCCTTACTTTGGTAGGAGAACCAGCCACCCGCCAAAATGGCGATAATAGCAACAATGTATAATATGGATTTCATGATAAGTAGGTGTAGGTGTGTGGGTCGTATATCCTGAAAATTTCGATCACAGTCAATTCAGCCAATCGGATACTTAATTGGCGGCTGTGGCTGGGTTTGGCTTAGCTTCTTCGCGCTCGGCCATCACGGTATCACCGGCGCGCAGGGTGACTCCCTCGGCGACGGAATCGAGAACAACGTCAGCTGATGCCCGGCCGGCTTCCACAGCGGTGACCTTCAGCTTGGCAATCACATCTCCACCGCGGAGAACATCCAGCGTAGAGCCCGAAACCACACCCTGGCGATCTCCGGCAGCCAGAATCACAAAACCCCAGTTGCGGTAAACCGAACTGATGCGAGTCTTCAGCGTAGGGAAGGACTTCCCACTGCTCTGCAGCTCAATCAGCTCACGCGTCGTTTTGATGCGGGCTTTGCCATTGGTGTCCAAGTCAATCAGATTGGCCTTGCGAGCTTCCGCAGACGCAATCGCGTCGGTAGCCTCGGTAAGCTGGGCACGCATGCGCTTGATCTTAGGAATCAACTCCTCGGGGTCGGGAAGATCCTTGAGCGCATCAGCAGCTTGGGCAAGCTCTTGCTTTTTGGCATTAAACTCAGCCTCAAGCTTCACAATGTCCTTTTTAGCGGTATCATAGTCAGCCTGCTCTTTTTCAAGCTCTTTGTTGAGCGCGACGGCAGCATCTTTGTGCTGATCCCTCAAATCTTCTGCATCTTTACGACGTTTGATCTGAGCGTTAAGGTCATTGGTGGTTGTCTTTTCAACCTGTAAGGCCTTTTTGAAGTCGCCAATTTCAACCTCTTTGGCTTCTTTATTTTTAAAGGCGACAAATGCAGCAACGGCCAGAAAGACAGCTGCCAGAGTTCCAAATATTTTTGACATAGTCGTTTTTTATTGTGTTAGGATCGTAGGGGTATCGGTGTGTTACGCGCAACCTAATGAATATTGTGGGGGGTCGGCAACTCCAAAATTCATATATTTTAGGTTTCTTTATCCTTGTCTTTACAATGGCATGCCTACTGGCAACATTCTGGGAGATTTACCATGAAGACCGTTTTACGTATCTTTTCCTATCTTGGAAAATACCCCAAATTAGCCACAGCCCAGTTATTCTGTGCTGTGATCATGACTTTGATGCTACTCGCATTTCCGATTATGACCGGTGTGGTTTCCAACGAAGTCATCGACCGTGGCAATATCGAAAAGCTACCGCAATACATCCTGATCGTCATCGCCGCCTTTTTCACCCGCGATTTTTTCAATTTTCTCCGCATCCTCATCAATAACACCTTCGAACAAAAAGCGGTTTTCGACCTCCGCTCCGAGCTTTACGATAAATTACAGCGCCTACGGCTTAAATGGTTCGATGAGCGGCGCACTGGTGACGTCATGACCCGGGTCGCTGAAGATGTCCCGCAGATGGAACGCATCCTCATCGACGGCATTGAACAGGGGCTCGTCGCCTTCCTCCAGATCCTGATTGTCAGTGCGTTTCTCTTCACCTGCTCCCCCCTATTGGCCCTCGCCGCCCTTTCCCCACTTCCCTTACTAATGTTAGGGGCCTGGCTCTACACCCGCCATGCCGCTAATCGCTACCGTATGGCCCGCAAGGCAACGGGCGCCATGAACGCCATGCTCCACGATAACATCGCCGGCATCCGCCAAATCAAATCCTACGCAGCGGAAGACGAAGAACACACCAGTTTCAACCAGGCGTCAGCCAAGGTCAGTGATGCGAACATGCAGGTAATGAAAGCCTGGGCGGTTTATTCACCGAGTATGAGTTTTTTCAACTCCATTGGCTACGCCTTGGTTCTCGGTGTCGGAGCCTGGCAAATCCACAACGGCCATCTTGACCGCGCCGTTCTACTCCAGTTCTTCACCATTATCTGGGCACTCTATGAACCACTCGGCCGCCTTCACCAACTCAACCAGATGAGCCAGTCGTCCAAAGCGGCTGCTGAGCGCGTCTTCACGATCCTCGATGAGGAAAATGAGATCCATGCCACCGAAGGAGCCGAACTGCCGACACCGGTCCGCGGCCACGTCCAGCTCAAGCAACTCGATTTTTCCTACAGTGAACAACCGACACTGCACCAGATTTCCCTGGAGGCCCAACCTGGGCAAACCATCGCGCTGGTAGGGTCCACCGGTGCGGGAAAATCCACCATCGTCAATCTGCTTTGCCGCTTTTACGAATATGACCAAGGGTCGATCACCATTGATGGCACCGAACTCAACACCATCGCCAAACCCTCCTTGCGATCGGCGATCGGCTACGTCACCCAGGAGGCCTTTTTGTTCAATGGCCCCGTCCGGGAAAACCTCCAGCTCGCCAAACGTGATGCCACGGATGAAGAAATGTGGATCGCTCTCCAGGCCGCCAACGCCAATGGGTTTGTTGAAGCCCTGCCCGAAGGACTCGACAGCGTTGTCGGAGAACGAGGCATCAAACTATCCGGTGGAGAAAAACAACGCCTGTCCATCGCCAGAGCCCTACTCAAGAACCCACCCATTCTTTTACTCGACGAAGCAACAGCATCCGTCGATAGCGAAACCGAACTTTTAATCCAACAGGCTCTGGATCGACTGATGGAAAACCGCACGGCTTTTGTGATCGCCCACCGTTTATCGACCATCCGGAATGCTGACCGCATCTACGTGCTGGATCATGGTCGGGTGATTGAAAGCGGCACCCACGAGGCTCTCCTCGCCAGCAACGGCAAGTATGCGAGCCTCTCAAAGCAAGCATTCCTGGAAGAATAGCCCGCGTTCAAGAAGCACACGGAAAACCTCTGAAACACACGTGTCCCGGCGCAAAAGCCAGGCTACGCGAACTGCTGTAAGAAGCGAACGTCGTTTTCAATCAACAAGCGGATGTCCTTGATCCCCCACTTGATCATTGCCAGTCGGTCAATCCCCATGCCAAAGGCAAAACCTGTCACCTTGTCGGGATCAAACACATCATCGCCCCGCGTTTCACAAAGAGAGGCAAAGACCGCAGGATCAACCATGCCGCAACCGGCAATCTCAATCCATTTCGGTTCCTGCCCTTTTGCATGCAGCTTGATATCAATCTCAAAACTGGGCTCGGTGAAGGGGAAGAAGTGAGGGCGGAAGCGCACCTCGGTATCATCACCAAACATGGAACGCAGGAAAAACTCCAAGGTTCCCTTGAGGTCGCTCAATTTTACATCCGTATCAACATACAAACCCTCTAACTGGTTGAACACAGAGAGGTGGGTTGCATCGATCTCGTCGCGCCGGTAAGCCGAGCCCGGAGCAATGATACGCACCGGAGGAGCCGCCTTTTCCATCGTCCGGATCTGCACACTTGAAGTGTGGGTGCGCAATAACTTGCCACTATCAAAGTAAAAGGTGTCTTTTTCATTCCGGGCCGGGTGATCTGCCGGCGTGTTCAAGGCATCAAAACAATGAAACTCAGTCTCAATTTCCGGGCCATCAGCCAAAGCAAACCCCATACGTCGCAAGGTCTGGATCGCGTCGTCCTTAACCTGGGTCAGCGGATGCAGCCCGCCACCGGAAAGTGCGCGACCGGGAAGAGTCAAATCAATGCCTTCAACCGATTTTTGATCCGCCAACTCGCTGAGTGCGGTTTGTTTTTCTTCGATAGCGGAAGTAATCGCCTGCCGCGCGACATTCAACAGCTGTCCCATCACCGGCTTTTCCTCACTGGAAAGATGACGCATACCTGCCGCCGCAGCGGTCAGGCGCCCCTTCTTACCGAGAAAGGCCACTCGGGCATCATCGAGCGTTTTTTCATCACTCGCTGCAGCAATGGCAGCCAGGGCATCGGATTGGATGGTTTCAATTTCCTGCTTCATGGGCGCGCACTTCTTAGGTGAAGAATCAGGGAAGTCAAGCCGTCATGCCCGACACGCTGGCACGGGCACCCTGACAGGAGAGCTTGGAACAGCACCCATTCCCTAACTAGGCATCTTCGAGCATCTCACGAGACACCTCGTAGCGGGCACCACAGCGCGGACAATTCACCCTGATGACATCCTCCCCTTGAAAGAGCTCATCCAACTTCCCCTTCCAGGAACTCAGACTCGGCAAAATTCGCTCCAGACTACAACCGCAATTGAATTGGAATTTGCGCGTTTCGAGCAATTTGGTTTGCTCCTGCTCGCTTATCTTCGCTACGGACTCAGCATCCAAAGCGGCAAACCACTCTTCATCGTAGTCAGGCTGAGCGGCCACCAACACATAATTTTCGTCATCGAGCCGGAAACACTTGGCCGGCCGCTGTTCGCTCTGCTGGTAATAATGCTCAATCCAATCGATCGGATCATTACTCTCAACGTGCACGGTCGTTGTTCGCGGCTCATGGCCGGCAACCAATGTCTGACTATACAGCAAATTGCGATCGGGCTCACGGACATCCTCAGTAAAGAGCCGACCGGTGATGTTTTCACCAGTGCTGCTGCCCGTTACAAAATAATTCACTCGCGGCGCCCGTAAATTGGCAGTCCAGGCAATGGTTTCAGCCCACGGACGCGCCGTCAAATGCAGCGTCAACACCGCCATCAAATCCTTCAAAGCCGCATCCAACTCATTGGCATATCGCAACTGATGCTCCATCAAATGAAGATAATAACCTGTGTAAATAGGCGTGAACTGAGCCCTCACCATGAGGCAGTTGCGCTCGCGGACAAAGATCGACTCCACCTTGGTAAAGTCTTCCACAGGTTGCATATTGTCAGATTGCGTATTTTCCTCACTCATAGGTCAGTTTTTCAGTATTCAGTTTTCCGAGTTCACACGACTGGGATCTTCTCGGACATGAGCCATAAACCGCTCAATCAAAATTGCCAAGCACAGTAATGCAGGTGAATGCAGGCGACAGGTAAAAACGAACAACACCCAATCAATGAATTCGGTAGGTTTTACCGGTAAAAAATGATCAGGCTCGCCGCCCCATACACAAAAAGACGACGAGCCTGAAACACCTACACAATGAAAAAACAATTGCGACGACATGGTCGAATCGCTCTTGCCTAGCTAATTACGATATCGACCGGTTTTTCTTTCACCCGACGCGGAATTTCTAAAAAAAGAATGCCATCCTCAAGCTTGGCCTGAATACCCGAGGTATTCACCTCCTCCGAGATCCGAATCCGTCGCTCTTGCGTCGTAAGAAATGAGCGGGCTTCATCCTCGGTTTCGGCTCTGACCGTCAAGTATTCCTCGTCGGCACTCACTTTCACCTCTCCCTTACGAAAACCTGGCAACTCAAGTCGTAGTTTCCAACCATCCTCATCCTGACTCTGGGATTCAATCGACTTCGAGCAAGAGGTATCCGAATCACAACAGGGGTTCGATTCAGCACCAAAAGCGCGGTTAATCATCCGATCAAAATCAGAGAGTAATCCATTGTTCAGCGGGTAATGATTTATCATATTCATCGTTTTTCTATTTCTATTTGAATCAGCAAGGTCCTCATGACCTTTGCTATGTTGATCTTCATATATGCAACTTGAATACCAAAATAGAAAATACACACAACCCATTCACAACAAACAACTTAAACCAATCTAAAGTAAAAATCATATCGATTAAAAGGTACAATTTTTGACTCACTCGGCCAGAATGTCACGTCAAGATGTCACACCGGAGCAAAGAAAACGGCCATGAGGATCACCCTCATGGCCGTTGAATATTGGTTATTTCGCTCTGACTTAAGCAGCCTTGGCAGCAAGCGCGGCCTTGGACTGGTCAACGATACCGTTAAATGCATCGATGTCGTGAACAGCGAGGTCTGCAAGAATCTTGCGGTCTACCTCGATGTTTGCGGCCTTAAGGCCTTCGATAAAGCGAGAATAGGTGATGTCCTGGGCGCGAGTGGCAGCGCTGATACGCTGGATCCACAGACGACGGAACTGTCCCTTACGCTTTTTACGGTCACGATACTCATACTGGCGTGCCTTACGGACGGCGTCCTTGGCATACTTGTAGAGTTTCGAGCGGAAGCCGCGGAAGCCTTTGGCACGTCTAAGGACGCGTTTCCGGCGCTTGCGACTGGCTGGGCTATTGGTTGCTCTTGGCATGTCTTTGTTTTCTAGAACGGACGGTTATTTTCATTCCCTCCGCAGTCTCGTCCATTCGGTCCCGGTTTTCTGAATCAGATTGCCGGGAAGGCTGCGTAAGGGCCACCCGTGATGCGGGTGGTTGGCGCGGTCGACGCCGATTCTCGTTGTTTAGGCAAATGGAAGAGAAGCGCGAACGGCTTTCAAATCTGCTTCGGAAACGAGGGTCGCCTTACCCAGATTGCGCTTACGCTTCTGGTTTTTCTTGGTAAGAATGTGGCGTTTTCCCTGCTTCCGGCGCAGAATCTTCCCTGTGCCCGTCACTTTGAATCGTTTAGCGACGGCCTTCCGGGTCTTTGCTGTACCTTTTGATTTGGCCATGGGGCGGCGAAGCTAGCGGCGAATATCAGGATTGCAAGGGGTTTTTTGCACTTTTGAATAAATCAGACCCATCTTACCCGCAAGCAAGCAAGAATCAAAGGGCTCAAAGGGCCTGAGGGCAAATGCTGCACATTTTTTGCCAGAATATGCGTCCTGAATGGTTTTGACCCCCTCCTCTCTTCCTTGGTATGATGTGAACTAAGCTTTATTGAGGCAATCCTACCGTCGACAATAGGGCATTCCATCCACCATTAACCCACTCCTCCCATGAATAAAAAAAGCAACAACATCACTTATTTCATCATCACCCTCATGGCCATTGCCACGGCAGGTCTCATCTATGCCGCCACCTGCCCCGACTGCAAGGGATCAGGCAAAGGGAAAACCTGCTGGTTCTGCAAAGGATCAGGCCTCAACAATGCACGTATGAAATGCGCCCACTGTAGCGGCACAGGTAGTTCCTCATGCACCACCTGCAGCGGCAGAGGAACCGTCAAGAAATAGCGACGGACAAAAAAACCATCACTTTCACCCGATCCTCCAGGAGGACACCCTTACTTCATAACAACAGAAAAAGCCCTTACATGCTCCTTGCATGATTGGCCCCCTCAAGTGCGAAGCCGTACTTAAGGGGGCCATTCCTTTTTTGCAACGCGGCCCCGGGGACCAAGTCCGGGTCCTCCAAGCGCGCTCTCGGCACCCGTTCATCCCCGGCATCTTCAGACAACACTCAAATTCCCGCTAATCTCGACTCTAATTCTTGACGTCTGCGCTTCAATTGCCTGTTATCCGAGGCATGCGAACACTCATCAAAAAAGCCTTGTGCAGCGAACAAGCCCAAGCCCCCATCACCGTGAAAGGTTGGGTCCGCACCCGGCGTGACTCCAAAGATTTTTCCTTCCTCGAAATCAACGATGGCTCTTGTCTGGCAAACATCCAGTGTATCGCCGATGCCGGGATTCCTGGCTACGATGATATCACCAAAATGACCACCGGAGCCGCAATCGGCATCACAGGCCAATTGGTCGAGTCTCCTGGCAAAGGACAGAAATGGGAAATTCACGCCACATCCGTTGAACTCATTGGAGAAGCTCCCGCCGACTACCCACTTCAGAAAAAAGGCCACACACCTGAATTCCTACGTTCCATCGCCCATCTGCGCCCCCGCGCCAATCTCTACGGTGCCACCTTCCGCATGCGCTCCCGTATGGCCCAAGCCGTACACCGCTTTTTTGACGAACGCGACTTCACCTACGTTCACACCCCCATCATCACCGCCTCCGACTGCGAAGGCGCGGGTGAAATGTTCCGCGTCAGCACACTGGACGCCTCAAAACCCGAGGCTCAGTCCTACGAAAATGATTTTTTCGGGAAATCCGCCTACCTCACCGTCAGTGGCCAACTCGAAGGAGAAACCTTCGCTACCGCCCTCTCCAACATCTACACCTTCGGCCCAACCTTCCGTGCTGAAAACTCGAACACCACCCGGCACGCCTCCGAGTTCTGGATGATCGAACCCGAAATGGCCTTCTGCGATCTGGAAGGCGACATGGATCTCGCCGAAGAATTCACCAAGTATCTGGTCGACGACGCCCTCCAGAACAACGAAGGAGACCTCGACATCTTTAACCGCTTCGTCGACAAAGGCTTGATTGAACGGCTTCAGTTTGTCTCCGAAAAACCCTTCCAACGGGTTTCCTACACCGAGGCCGTCGAGATCCTGGTCAAGAGCGGCAAGAAATTCGACTACCCGGTTGAGTATGGAGTCAACCTGCAATCCGAGCACGAACGCTTCCTCACCGAGGAACACTTCCAATGCCCGACCACCGTTTACAACTACCCGAAGGAGGTCAAACCCTTCTACATGCGTCTCAACGACGACGAAAAAACCGTCACGGCCATGGATGTATTGGTTCCGGGGATCGGCGAAATCGTCGGGGGTGCCCAGCGTGAAGAGCGCCTCGACGTGCTCAAAGCCAACATGGCCCATCACCAGCTCAGCGAGGAAGACTACTGGTGGTACCTCGACCTTCGGAAATACGGAACCTGTCCACATGCAGGGTTCGGAGCTGGGTTCGAACGCCTCTTGATGTTTGTCACCGGCATGAAAAACATCCGCGACGTCATTCCTTTCGCCCGCACTCCGGGGAGCTGCGATTTCTAATCGTGATACTCGGCATGCTCCAGGCGATAGCGCCGGGGCGTTGTCTGCATATGCTTCAAAAACACACGGTGAAGATACTCGGGCGTGGAAAACCCGGAGGCTGCGGCAATAACGGCTATGGAAGAGCTTGTCTCCCGCAACAAACGGCAAACGCTACCTAACCGAAGGTGATTCAATTGCCCATGAATGGATCGTTGCAGGTGTTGTTGAAATCGACGCTCCAATGGCCGCCGGGAGATCTCCACGGCGGCCACCACATCCCGAACGCCAATGTTCAATGAGTAATGGGTTTGAATAAAGCGCAAGGCCCGCACCAAATGGGGGTCATTGATTGCATACACATCCGAGCTTTGACGGATCGTGATCCCCCTGTGAGGCACCTCGATCACTCTGGCCTCAACCAACACGCCTGTCATCATCCGGTCCAACTCTTCAGCCGCCCTTCTCCCCAAAGCCTCAAGGTCGTGGTTGATGCTCGACAAAGGGATGGCTGCCGTAGGGCAAATCAAAGGGTGGTTATCCGTCCCTAGCACAGCCACTTCATCTGGAACCCGAATCCCGCCAGCGGCACAAACCGACAACAAATCCGCGGCCTGAACATCATTGTAGGCATAGACAGCACAAGGTTCTGGCATCTCTCGCAAGTTTTCCACAAGCCACTGGTTGAGAGAAGCCCAAGTAGGCTTTTCCGCCGAAAAGCGGTCTGTGACCACCAAAGACTGGCAGGCAAATCCATGTTTCCCCAACTCGTTCTCATAACCCTCTCGCCGCAGTTGCGCAGCAGTATGATTTCCCTCTGAAAACCAGACATAGTTCCGAAACCCCCGATCCATAAAATGTCGGGCGGCCGCCCGCCCCATCGCCCGATTGTCGCCAGTCAGATGAACCAAATCCGAATCTTCCCGGGCAATCGACAAGTCCACCGTGGGCCTCCGCATACTGAGCACATCCTCGGTCAACGGATCATTTGGTTCCAAGGATGCAATCACTCCATCACACTGGCGTGATCGGATCAAACCGGCGTCATAACCAAATAGATTCGTCAAATGCCAGCCCTTCTCGCGGGCGTATTCCGCCACCCCTCGGTGCACACGGTCAATATAACGCTTCCCCATGACCAACAACACCTGCTTCTGAAACCCAGCCTGCTGCATGCGCTCACCCTCACCAATAATGACGCAATTGTATATAAAATTAATCAATTAAATACATGATATTCACATTACAAATCATGCCATACTGCCTCTAGAAACAAGGAACTCATCAACATCATGCAAGATATCCATTCACTTAAAAACAGAGTCGCCATTGTCACCGGGGCGGCAAGAGGGATCGGCTTCGGGATCGCAAAGTCATTCGTCGATGCCGGTGCCCAGGTCGTCATCACCGACTTGACCGAAGAAGCTTTGATGGAAGCCAAAACCGAATTGGGGGATCAATGCCACACCTACGTCAACGACGTGACAGATAAAGACCGTCACGAAGCCTTTATCCAGCAGGTGGAAGAGGAAGTAGGGCCAGTCAGCGTTTTGGTCAACAATGCCGGACGCCATGGAAAGAAGCCGAGTTTTGATTGCAGCAATGAGGAGTTTGCAGCCATTTTGGACACCAACCTGCACAGCATTTTTTCACTAACCAAGGCGGCACTGCCCGGCATGATTGCACGCGGTGAAGGCTCCGTCATCAACATCAGCTCGATGTCTGCCCTCTTTGGGCTGCCGGAAGTTGCGGCCTACAGCAGCTCCAAAACGGCGCTACTCGGACTGACCCGCACGTTGGCCGCCGAGTATTCCCACAGCGGAGTCCGTTTTAATTGTATCGCCCCGGGGTTTATCGAATCACAAATGTTCCGCGCCATCATGGATGCGGATCCCGCCCGGGAGCAAAAAATTCTTGGACGCACTCCGATGGCCCGCGTAGGGACCGCAGATGAAATCGGCCACGCAGCCGCCTTTCTCGCGTCGGACGCCTCCCGGTTTATCACCGGCACCTGCCTTCCTGTCGACGGCGGAGCCTCTATTGGATTTTAATCATGAGTGAACATAGTCAGATCAAACTCGGATTTGGATTGTATCGTCACATGCTCAACAAGGAGCATTATGACTTTGCCGTTCAATGTGGAGCGACCCATGCGGTCGTTCATCTCGTCGATTATTTCAACACCGGTGTGCAAGCCGGAGACAACCATCAACCGGTCGGGGACCTTCACGGAGGTTGGGGATTTGCCGGCGGAACACCAGAACAAGACTGGTCGGTGGAGTCATTGATCGTCCTAAAAAAAGAACTCAACGAACATGGGCTCGAATTCGAAGCGATCGAAAACTTTGACCCCGCCCACTGGCATGACGTTCTGCTCGATGGCCCCAAACGCGAGGCCCAACTCGAGCACCTGAAACAAATCATCCGCAATGTCGGAGCCGCTGGCATCCCCATCTTTGGTTACAATTTCAGCCTGGCTGGCGTGTCAGGCCGGCACAGTTTCAACGACTCACGTGGCAATGCTGAAACACTGGGCATGCGAGGCATTGATGAAATCAATACCACTCCGGTCCCCAATGGCATGGTCTGGAATATGATCTATGATCGGAATGCCCCGGATGGAGTTCTCCCCCCCATTGAACATGAAGAGCTCTGGCGACGCCTGGACCTGTTCCTCAAAGAGCTGGTCCCCGTTGCCGAAGAAGCCGGAGTCCGGCTGGCAGCCCACCCTGACGACCCACCCCTCTCCCATGTCCGTGGACAACCTCGCCTGGTGTATCAACCAGACATGTATCAACGGCTGCTCGACATCGCACCCAGCCACCACAACGCCCTCGAATTCTGCCTGGGCACCCTATCCGAAATGACCGATGGCGACATCTACGAAATCTGTGATCGCTACACTCGCCAAGGAAACGTCGCTTACATTCATTTCCGTAACGTCCAGGGAAAAGTCCCTTACTACAAAGAGACCTTCATCGACGAGGGTCAGATCGACATGCACCGCATCATTGATATCCTCAAGAAAAATGAATTCAACGGTGTCCTCATTCCGGATCACACCCCGAAAATGAGTTGTGATGCCCCTTGGCATGCCGGTATGGCGTTCGCCATGGGATACATGAAATCCATGCTCAACAATAAGCGTTAGAATGGCAGCCTTCATCCATAAGGACTTCCTCTTGGAAAATGATGCAGCGTCCAAACTCTATCATGAGTTCGCGGCATCCTTACCCATCATCGACTTCCATTGCCACCTTCCTCCGGAAGAAATCGCAGAAAACAAACAGTGGAGCAACCTCTCCCAAGTTTGGCTCGATGGAGATCACTACAAATGGCGGGCGATGCGCAGCAATGGCATCGATGAACACTTCATTACGGGAGCTGCCAGTGACCGTGAAAAATTCAATGCCTTCGCAGCGACCATGCCCTACCTGCTGCGTAACCCTCTCTATCATTGGTCACATTTGGAGTTGGCTCGATATTTTGGAATCGATGACCTCTTACTATCGCCAGAAACCGCAGATGAAGTTTGGGATCGAACTTCTGAAGTCCTCCAACAAGGGCTCTCGGTTCGCCAACTGATGCAACAAAGCCGCGTAGAGGTTGTCTGCACCACAGACGATCCGGCAGATCCACTGGAGCATCACCACCGCATGGCCGAAGATCCAACCATCACAACAAGCGTGCTACCAACCTGGAGACCCGACCAGTGTTTTGATCTCGAGTCAGCTGAAACATTCAACGCCTACATCAACCCGCTTGCTTCGTCTGCAGGCTGCACGATTTCGGATTATGATGACTTGATCTCGGCACTGCGATGTCGACACAAGGTTTTCCACCAAATGGGCTGCCGCCTATCCGACCACGGGCTTGATGTTTTCACCTTCACCGACACCTCAGAATCACAAGCTAGATCGATTTTTTCCCGTATCAGAAATGGGGAACCTATTGAAGCTCCGGACCGCTGCCGCTTCCGCAGTGCCATGTTGTTGGAGTTCGCTCGTATGGATGCGGAAAAAGGATGGACCAAACAACTCCACATCGGAGCCCTACGGTTTAATAACTCGCGGATGGGCAAGACTCTGGGATTCGACTCCATCGATGACCGAGGCTACGCAGCCCCGCTTTCCCGCTACCTCGACACCTTGGACCGGGAACAAAAACTACCCAAAACCATTCTCTATAACCTCAACCCGCGAGACAACGAAATGATGGCCACCATGATCGGCAATTTCCAAGACGGATCCACAGCCGGAAAAATCCAACTCGGCAGCGGGTGGTGGTTCATGGATCAAAAGGATGGCATGGAGCGCCAAATGGAAGCCCTCTCCCAGATGGGGCTGCTCAGACGCTTCGTCGGCATGGTGACCGACAGCCGCTCGTTTCTGTCCTACACCCGCCACGAATATTTCCGTAGGGTGCTCTGCAACCTCCTCGGAAAGGACATACAAAAGGGCCTGCTTCCACCGGATTTCGATTTCATCGGCGCGATGATCCAAGATATCTGTTACAACAATGCCAATGCATACTTCGGCTTCAACCATCATGAACAATAAACCATGAGCACAACAAACGACCAAACCTTGCTAGACACCATCCGGGAAGAATTGTTCACCTGCGTGGTGGGCGATGTCATGGATGCGATGGGCCACCTGCACCAATACCTGCCACCACAGATCCGGCCGGTATCCGAACACATGCGCATTGTCGGCCGGGCCAAAACTGTTCTGGAAGCCGACTGCTCCGGGCGCCGCGTCCACCACGAGGACCGCGACCACGCCTTTGGTGTGATGTTTGACGCCCTCGACAGCCTGAAGGAAAACGAAGTCTACATTTGCACCGGTTCCTCACCCAACTATGCCTGCTGGGGAGAACTGATGAGCACAGCCGCCATGCACCGGGGTGCCGCTGGAGCGGTGGTGGAAGGTTACTCACGCGACACCAGCGGAATCCGATCCCTCGACTTCCCTTCTTTTTCGATGGGGTTTTACGGGCAAGATCAGGGCATGCGTGGCCGGGTCATCGATTACGACTGCCCGATCGAGTTCAGCAACAAGGTCCTCGTGAACCCAGGCGATATTGTCTTCGGTGATATTGATGGCGTCGTCATCATTCCACGCGAAATTGAAACAGAGGTCATTGATGCCGCTTTGGAAAAGGTCCGGGGTGAAAACATGGTGCGTAAACTCATCGAAGAAGGTATGCCCACACGTCAGGTCTGGGATGAATACGGGATCATGTAATCCTACAACCAGCGAGAAGTATGAAAAAGTTTCTTCTATCGGTCATGCCGGGGATCTTCCTCATCGGCTACAACATTGGAACCGGCAGCCTGACCGCCATGAGCAAAGCCGGAGCCAACTTTGGCTGTGACCTTCTCTGGGCCGTTCTACTCAGCTGCCTGATCACCTGGTATCTGATCAGCTTTTTCAGCCGCTTCACCATGGTGACTGGCCTGACCGCCATGGAGGCCTTTCGGCGCCATATCCACCCCGCCTACGCATGGACACTTTGGGCCGCCCTGTCCGTCATCATCCTATCCGCCCTGATGGCTATGATCGGACTCTTAACGGATGTCATCACCGTCTGGAGCAACGAAGTTGGCGTCGGCAACCCGAGCCGGGCACTGGTCGGCAGCCTCATCGCCCTCTTGGTCTTAAGCCTGATTCTGATAGGAAACAGCAAACGGTTTGAAATCATCCTCAGTATCCTCGTCGCGCTCATGGGCATCGCCTTCATCGGCTCCGCCATTTGGTTTTTCCCGGGAGCCGAAACCGTGCTGGCAGGATTAATTCCCAAATTGCCTGACGTAGCCGAAGGCAGCGATAACAGCGCTATGGTGATTCTCGCCGGCATGGTGGGCACCACCGTTTCAGTTTTCGCCCTGTTGATTCGCAGCGGACAAGTCAAAGACCACGGCTGGACCATGGACGACTGGAAAACCCAAAAACGAGATGCCGCGGTCAGTGCTTCAATGATGTTTATCCTAAGTGCAGCCGTCATGATGACAGCAACCAGCACCCTACACGCCGGAGGACATAAAATGAATCACATCAAAGAAATGATCCCCATGCTCAAACCTATTTTCGGTTCGGCAGCCCTGTTTGTCTTTGTGATTGGTATTATGGCAGCCGGAATCTCCTCCCATCTTCCTAACATGATGGTCATCCCGTGGCTCTGTGACGACATCCATGGCAAAGCTCGGAATACGCAAACCACTCAAAAACGAGTTCTTTTTGTGGGGTTAACCATCATCAGCATCCTTGGTGTCCTGATGGCCCGTCCCGTCTTTTTACTTCTCCTGTCCCAAGCTGGCATTTCCATCGTCATGCCCATGGCTCTGCTGGGGCTGATTTACCTCTCAGCGAGAAAAGACATTCTCACATCCCACCGTCCGTCAAAAGCCGAGTGGGTAAGCCTGACGCTGATCGCCTTATTCTCATTGTTTATGGGACTTCAGGGAATTCAAGGGCTCATCTCAGATCTCTTCTGATCCTCGGCCCGACCATCACCGCAACCGAGGAACAGCAACCGAGCCTTGATGAACAGGCGCTCGAAGATCGAGTTCACCGGCAAACCTGAGCCCACCCCACCTGCTCGTTCGTGGCGATGCCCACCTGATTCCCCCCAACGGGGGAAAGCAAAATATGCACACTATCGAGCAATTTACGAACATTGATGGCTATTCTAATTCTGCCACTTCTGTGCTCTAATGATAGAGCTAACATTATTCATTCATCAAAATTAGAAATGGAGCCCTCATGGCTACTTCAAACAAGGCGAAACATAACTCCCATGGCTTAACCAAGACTCTGTCTGCCATCGGAGCGGCGGTAATCACCGTCACAGCAGCAACACATGCTGCCACTGTCCAAATCACATTCACCAACAACCATGTGATTAACAATAATGTAGGGGATCTCATGTTTGCAGACTTAACAGGAGACAACATCGATGACATTGTTCTGGGGGCGGTTTCCAAACCTCCTTTCAGCACAAATGGCATTCAACGCTCGATCGCGGGCAGACAAGCTGTAGCTGACCAGACCTTCATCTCTGGTGTTGGCTATTTCTACGGAGCACAAGCGGCAGGATCTAACTCTGAAGCATCCAGTAGAAGTCTGGCACAACAATATTACCTTATGTCGATTCCTATTACAGACGCCCGAATCAATGGTGGAACCCCTACCACAGCCTGGATGGAAACGCATGCATCAGCAAGCTCTGGAAATTACAAAATAACAATCACGCGCCTTGTCTTCGACGACGCCAGCACCGCAGCCCCCTCAGGAGTGACCGCCAATGGCGCCGCCTTTGCCGAATGGGTTCCCGTGCCAGAACCCTCATCAACAGCCCTTTTCGGCCTCGGCAGTTTGGCGCTGCTAATCCGCCGTCGTGGCTAAATCATCCGTCAGCCCTGCCTCTTCTCGCAAGCCCCCCCAATGCCAGGGGCGGGCTTGTTGATTTCCCCCTTTCATTTACATCATCAACTTTCGATCCAACGTCCGATATTGGATCGCTTCCAGCACATCGGCAGCATCAATGGCTTCGCGCCCTGCCAAATCCGCCAGTGTGCGTGCCACTTTAAGAATCCGATCATGTGCCCGGGCTGAAAAATTCAACTCGTTCATCGCATGTTCGAGATACCCGGATGCGGTCGCATCAATCTGGCACACCTCACGCATTACGTTACTCGGCATCGCCGCATTGCAAGTCACCCCATCATATTTTGCAAATCGCTCAATCTGCCTCTGCCGCGCTGCCACCACACGCTCACGCACAAGTCCAGAGCTCTCACCCTCATCTCTTGAGCTCAAATCCTTATAATCCACCGCGGGGACCTCGACATGCAGATCGATCCGATCTAATAAAAGTCGATTTTGTAAGTCGCTAGTCAGCTCGAAGGTTGATGCTTTTTGCGATATTGATATGGTGTTATATTTTCGTAACTTTTAAAAAAGCGGCGGAAATTATTGTCACTAGAAAAGCCAAGCACCTCGGCGACTTTCCATGTCTCAAGCCGAGTCTCCAGTAACAACCGCAAAGCATGATCACGCCTCAGGTCATCGTAAATTTTTTGAAATGTAAGCCCTTTCTTTTTCAATTTTCTGAATAGTGTTGCCCTGCTCATACTAAGCGCAGAGGCGACCGATTCCGCCGATATTTCCTTGGATCCAATTCGATTGACCAGAATTCCTTTTACGGTTTGCTCCAAATCCTCGGTACTAGGTCGCTGTTGAATTTGTTGGTCAGCACTTTTACGGATCAGTTCCAACACTTGAGGATCACGTTGGCGAAATGGTCGCTGATAAATTTCTAAATCATTATAGAGCACGGAGCTCGGCATGCCTAGGGTCAACTTTTTCGTTCCATAATGATGCCAATAGAGGTCTTTATCCACCTGCTTACGCATGGTATCATGTTTGATGACCTGTAGCGGCTTTCCACTAAGCCGAATCAAGCTGGCATTATAAAATAACAATACAAAATCGGCAAAATGGACCTTTCCTTGATGCTGGCTGTGTACTTGAACGCCCACTTCAAAGAAGCCCCGCTGTTCACCTTGAGTCAGCGTAAAGCCGCCCATTTTATAAAGCTGGTTATACTTCTCATAATGCTGCTCAAATTCTCTCATGTTCTCAGACAGAGCCATCACACTGCCATATAAATTGGGGTAAAAATAGAAGGCTTCAGCATCAAAATACCGCATCACAAAAAAAGGATCATCTAGTAAATCGGCCACTCGTAGGAAAATATCCAGTATTTTCACCTGGGGGATAAACTCGCTCGGGCCTTTATCTCGAAGTCCGATCCCAGCCCATTGGTAGCAATCATCCCAATTCACGGGTGCCGATCGCAATAAAGTGCGAATCATATGAAGCACTTGGCGGTCAATATGCTCTGCTTGCAATACGTTAGACATGGGATATTATAAGTCTGTGTTCATCCTTGATGGGGTCACATGAAAACTAGCTCAATTCACCTGATCAGGCCAGCTCCAATGAGACGATATGAATGAAAATTGAGACGATGGCATCGCTTACGACTTCTTTTATGAGATAGCTTGAACTCGTCAACGGAAGCACAAGGCCCCCAGTGACATCATATAACAACCAACATAACGAACAATGCAACTCAACCAAACACCCCATAACAAAGTTACGAAATGCCAAAAGGTTTTCCTTATCGCTGCTGCAGTCGGTCTTACTCCAATTGCTTTATCCTATGGAGTTAATCCGAGCACTTCTCTATCCGCTATGTTTGATCTTACAATAGAGTCGACCAACGGAACACATATCTTCCGTGCTGTCATGGGGCTTTACCTTGCCATGGTTACATTCTGGCTCATGGGAGCTAAAAATGATCATTTTACTCGTCCCGCATTATTAAGTTTGATTGTATTCATGCTGGGTCTGGCTGGAGGAAGGGTTCTCAGTCTAGCTCTGGATGGACCAGGGCATTGGTTACTTACTGGCTATATGCTAACTGAGCTGGCTTTCGGCTTTATCGGTATCAAGCTCCTTCAACAAAATGGCAAATGCGGTTTAAAAACAACGCAACCAAACAGCTAACTATACCTGACAAATTTCAAGTTGAAGCTCAGAAGCCCTGTCGAGAAATACTCGCAGGGCTTTTTCTTTATCTCCTCGATTATAAGCCATCAATCTCGATTAAGTTGCATAGCCCCAATTTCGAGGGACTCAATAATTCGCACCCCTGGGCCACTACTACCAAGTTGACTGACAATAAATGCGGCGACATTTTCTACATGCATGGGCTTCCACTTTCTCAATGCAGGAATCAACAGTGCCGCACCTTTTAATAATGGCACCGCGATCATTTCGGCAAGGCGGAAGTCCTGCCGTTTAGCTCCGTAAAAAAGAGAAGGTCGGTAAATAACCAATGTCTCAAACCCATGGTCTGTTAACCTGCTTTCCATTTCAGCCTTGGACCGCAGATAATAGCTCCCAGCTTTCGCATCAGCCCCCAATGAGCTGACGACATGTAACTCTTTTGTTCCAGCAACCTTCAAACTCTTGGCTACTCGGTCAACGAGTTCCACATCGACTTGATAAAAAGCATCTTTTGATCCCGCCTGCTTTAAGGTCGTTCCCAAACAAATGATACCTATGTGGCAATGATCAACCTCAGTGCCAAGACCACTAATATCATCAGTAACAAACATAGTTGCTCTGCTCTGAAAACTATCAATGCGTCGTCTTAGCACTAAATGCAAATCAGCCTTAAGCTCACACAATTGATCCGCGACTAAACCTCCGATTACACCTCCTGCTCCAAACAGCACGACACGTGTATTATGAGCAAACATAGATATAATTAGATTGGTGCGTGTGGATCATTGGCCAACACCAGCTCCTCCTTCTAGAGCTTCCTCAAGTGTACCCGCATTTTTCTCTGCTCTTTTAGACGCCGCAGGCCACTTCTTGAAAGTCAATAGATGTCTTTGAACCACGCGTTGAGCTGGCCCAAACGCCCACATTTTTTTACCCATCCATTCGACATACATTCCTGATTCTTCAGCAGCCCTTTCGAGAGGGTCTTGTCGTAAATTGAACAACAACGGAGCGGTGAGAGCTTCTTTTGCTCCTGACCAACCGTGGTTCTGCACAATGAAATGAGCCTTCCAATCACCATAGCGCACTGCCTGTAACGTTGTTCTCTCATAGTAGAGAATCTCCTTACGCTTTGACTGGCCTTTACCAGCTATCATTTCCATTTGATTGTATCCGTCTAGATGAGCCTTGTGCCCCTTATAGCCAGTTAACAACTTTTCTTGAAGATCTGCAGGTCCTCCTGCAGCTGCAACCAAGGTAGGAAGAAGATCCATAGCATCAATAATACCATTATTAACAGATCCAGACTCAATTTTTCCTGGCCAACGAACTAACAAAGGAACCCTCACTCCTCCTTCCCACGTCGTCCCTTTCTCGCCATGAAACGGGGTCATTCCTCCGTCAGGCCAAGTTAGGATTTCAGGGCCGTTATCAGCTGAAAAAATAACAATCGTATTGTTTGCCACACCAAGTTTATCCAGTTCATCCAATACTTCGCCAACATGATCATCCAAGTCTTTCATCACCACCTCTTGAAGCCCTTGCCCATCAACACCGAGCTGCGCTTTATACTTGGGTGAAAGGTGAGTCCATACATGCGCGCGGGATGGACAATGCCAGACGAAAAACGGCTCTTTTTTAGCCACCGAGTCCCTGATGAATTTTAACGTATGTTTATTCACCTCATCATCTAAAGTCTTCATGCGTTCGGGAGGTAGCGGGCCGTCGTCTTCAATACGCTGTTTGCCCGGTCCAGTCGACCATGCATGAATCACATTGCGAGGTGCAAACTGCTTGGCTTCCTCTCCTTTCGGAAATTCAGGATCAGACGTATACTCCATTGCATTGAGATGATATAACCACCCCCAAAATTCATCGAACCCATGCATTGTAGGGAGAAATTCATCACGATCACCTAAATGGTTTTTGCCAAATTGACCTGTCCGGTATCCCTGTATCTTGAGTAGTTCAGGCAACGTGGGGGTGTCAGGATTAAGGCCGATAGGATCACCGGGTAGACCGACAGTATGTAGTCCAGTTCTAACGGGGAATTGGCCGGTAATCATGGCTGATCTTCCAGCGGTGCAAGTTGGCTGGGCATAATAATCCGTAAAAAGTGCGCCCTCCTTGGCTAAACGGTCAATATTGGGTGTGCGACTGCTCATTAATCCTCGATGATAGGCTCCAACATTCAACATACCTACATCATCAGTTAGTATGATCAGGATGTTGGGTGGTGCAGATTCTGCTATCACCGTTTCCCCAGCTAAGAACAAGCCAGCGCAAAGACTGAACATCGTGTTTATTGTTTTCATGGTTTATAAAATGGTTACTGGTCGGAAGATTACACTAACGATGTGAATACATCAACTTGTAAATTTGTCATCTTGACTCAGATGTTTTTGAATCTATAGTTTCAGACCCTCATTCAGTATTTTAACAATTTCTCCCTCAAATAATGAAACTAACATCACAGCCCCTCACCATGCTAATGGCATCGTCACTCATACTATGCTCACATTTAGCCGCTCAAGAAAACCAACCGAGTCACAAATACGCGAAAGTTGATCAACTCTATGAATCGATCTCGCCACATTGGAAAGCATTCAAGCTTATCACGGAAATCGACCATTCCCGACTAGCTGAAAAAGCAGGAGCTACGATGCCTCCTGCGAAAGTTGCCATTTTTTCAGACACCAAGGTTAACTCGATTCTCATGCAAATTAACCCCATGGTCGGCATCGATTTGCCCCATAAAATACTTGTGTTTTCAGAAGGAGACACATCCAAAGCCAAAATAGCAACTCCGCGGGCCGCTTTTCTCAAAAAAAGGCATCACCTTGCAGATCAAAAAGCTGTTAAACCACTTCTACAATACGATACGAATCTTAAAAAGATTCTCGATGGTGTTCCGCCTTCCTCTTTTGCTCCCATTCAGCTTGAAACGGTGAAGCAAGGTTTTGGAATCATTACCATTAACTCCAATTTTAATTTTGCGGAATCTATTCAGCGCATTAAAAAAGTCGTGCTTTCCCAAGGTGACACTGTTTGGTTTGCTGATCTCAATTACCAAGCCGATGCAGCACAACTCGGAATCACTATCAGGCCCGCAACCCTTCTGCTCTTCGGTGGTCCGCGCCCTGGCGCTATGGCCATGGCCAAAGCTCCCAAGCTAGGACTCGATGCCTTCTGCCAAAAACTCTTGGTCCTAGAGGACGGAGACGGCAAGGTGAGCATCCACTACAACAGCATTACCGAGTTCGCAAAACTTCATTATGATGTAAGCAGCAAGCCACAAGAGGTGATCAACACGCGCCTCGAAGCAACGTTTAAAAAAGCACTCTCAAAACCCTCCAAGTAAGTTATAGTTGATCGATAAGCGGAACCTCACAATCGACTAACGCATTAAATGCATGAATCGGCTAACTCACATCATGAGCTTTCGGTCCAAGGTCCGGTATTGGATCGCTTCCAAGATATGCTGAGGCTGAATATTTTCAGACGCTTCCAGATCGGCCAGTGTTCTGGCAACTTTGAGAATGCGGTCGTATGCACGTGCTGAGAAATTGAGGTTGGTCATGGCGTGTTCTAGATAGCCCGATGCAGTGGCATCAATCTGGCAATGCCGGTGCATGAGTTTACTGGGCATATCGGCATTAGTCCTGATGTTAGGGTGAGCCACAAATCGCGTTTCTTGAATCGTGCGCGCAGCTTGCACGCGCTTGCGGACCGTTGCGGATGATTCCCCTGTTTGTTGAGATGAAAGATCTTTGTATTCAACGATGGGGACTTCAACGTGGATGTCCAGGCGGTCCAACAGCGGGCCACTGATTCGCTGCCGGTAACGTTCAACCTGGGGAGGAGAACATCGACACTCCCTTTTCGGATCTCCATAATAACCACAAGGACATGGATTCATCGCGGCCACCACCATGCACTGGCAAGGGAAAGTCAAACTCCCGGCGGCTCTTGAAATGGTCACTTTCCCATCTTCGATTGGCTGCCTCATCACCTCCAGCGTCTGGCGCCTGAATTCAGGCAACTCATCCAGAAAAAGAACCCCATGGTGAGCCAAAGACACTTCCCCAGGACCAGGCATCGTTCCACCCCCTAACAATCCAACATCCGATATCGTATGGTGAGGGGCCCTGAACGGCCTGGTCACCAGCAAGGCGTCCTCCTTGCTTAACATTCCAGCGATGGAATGAATCTTTGTCGCCTCAATCGCTTCCTCCTCGGTAGGATCCGGCAAAATCGTCGGCAAGCGTTTGGCGATCATCGATTTACCGGTTCCCGGAGGTCCGATCATAAGCAAATTATGAAAGCCCGCCGCCGCTACTTCCAGCGCCCGTTTCACCTGATACTGCCCCTTGACGTCCTCCAAACCGATTTCAGCATGCCGACTCGCAGCAAATAACTCGCGCTGATCAAGGAAAAAGGGCTTCATCAGCCGCTGCCCGGTTAACAAATCCCATGCTTCGCGCAAGTTCTCCACGCCATACACCTCCACACCTTCAACGATGGCAGCCTCACGCGCATTCGCCAATGGGACAATCACGCGAGTGCGGCCCCGCCGCTTGGCCTCGATCACCATCGGCAACACACCTCGAATCGGCCTGACCATACCATCCAATGCCAACTCGCCAGCAATACTGTACAGCTCCGGGTGAAGCACCCTCTCGTTCTCTGAGGTCAAGGCCAGAGCCAAGGCAATCGGCAAATCAAAACGAGGGCCTTCTTTTTTTAGATCCGCCGGGGCTAAATTAACGGTTTTCACCCCATCCGCCCAGGATAAGGCGGAATTTGCCAAAGCTGCAGTCACCCGCTGCGAACTCTCGCGCACCGCCGCATCCGGTAATCCCACCACATTGATTTGAGGTTTTTCTGCCCGAAACGCACCGACTTCAACTTCCACCTCAATGCCGTCGACCCCTAAAATGGCAGATGAATACAAGCGGATAACCATACCCGGCAAACTAACAAAACCAGACTAACAAGGTAAAGCGCCAATTCCGTCCTCCAGGTCAAAAATAAGCATCCAAAAAAATGAGCACGTCCGCACCCCAAAAATGGGCCACCCCATCAGCAGTCCCTTCCGTCCTCCCCCCCTCTTTTTCGGCCCGATTCACCGACAAGGACCCAATTTCAATCCCAAAAGCAATAAACTACTCCATTTTTGCATCCTCTCAAGTCACTTAAAACCAACAATTTAGAATCATTCTAAAAAAATAATGAATAAATTCCCTGCTCAGGCATCCAATACTTGTGGGAAACGAAAATTACATAGTGATGACATTTTTACACAAAAATAACTCATGTTACGGCGTTTAACCCTATGGAAATGATAACATAGCAGAAAGATGACGAAACGAGTGTTTTACCAAGGCCGATGAAACAAATGCATGAAGATCCATCAAAGAGCTCCTGCAAAACCCCAAAAAGCCCCGCCTAAACACACTCATTAATGAAACAAAACCTCACTCTCCCTTTCTCCCCCCCATTGTTCGAATTAACATCAAACCAAATAAACCAATGTCTAGATTTGAATCAGATACCAGCCTGCGCCTCTACTTAAGAGAGATCGCCAAGACCGACTTACTCACACCTGAGCAAGAAGTCGAACTCGCGGAGCGCATTAAAAAAGGCGACAAAAAAGCACGGACCCACATGATCCGGGCCAACCTGCGTCTGGTCGTGAAAATCGCCCAGGACTACAGTGGCTACGGACTGCCGCTCGCAGACCTTATCTCCGAAGGCAACATCGGACTGATGAAAGCCGTAGAACGCTTCGACCCCAACAAAGGGGGAAAACTCAGCACATACGGATCCTGGTGGATCAAACAGTCCATCAAACGGGCCCTCGCCAATCAAAGCAAAACGATTCGGCTACCAGTCCACATGGTGGACAAAATCGCCCGGATGCGCCGGATTTCCAGTATGATGGCCGAATCCATGGGCCGCGAACCGACCGACAGCGAACTGGCTGAAGAGCTTGGCATCCCACGCCGCAAGCTGGCTTTGCTGAAGCGGGCTTCCAAACGCCCGACCTCACTGAATGCCCCTGTCTATGAAGATGACAGCGGAGAATACAGTGACCTGATCGGTGATGAACGCGCCGTGGACCCATTCGAAGCCCTGGATACCAAAACCATGCACGGAGAACTCGATGAGTTACTCGAGATTCTTGACGAACGTGAGAGCCGGATCATCGGAGCTCGCTTCGGCCTGGATGGTAAAAAACCCATGACTTTGGAGGAAGTAGGAGTCGAATTTGGTGTCACTCGAGAAAGAATTCGACAATTACAGAATATTGCTCTTGCAAAAATGCGAAAAGCATTGCATAGAAAAGAGGAACCGATGCCCGAGCCCGTTCACGGGTCTTTGGCTGAGGCTTCTTAAAATAAAAAATCAATCCGGTGCCTCGTTTGGCACTAGGATTGGGATCGTAGGTGTGAAGAGCGGTAGGGTCAAACCTGCCGCTCTTTTTCTGTACTTGATTCCACCACCTTTTCAGCAGGAACTGCGCCGAAGATGCGGGAGCCGCTCTGAATCAAGAGGCTTCGGAATAAGCCCTGGCAACCTCTTCGGCGATGATTTCAATCCCACCTTTAACGGTGGCTTCGTCCATCGTGTAGGTCATACGAATGCACTCGTTTCGGTGCTGCCAATCAGAGTCATCCAAACCAAAAAAGAAATAGTGGCCGGAAACAATCAGCACGCCCCGGGCTTTTAAGCGCTCATACAGCTCACGGGAACTGATCGGGAGCCCTTCAAACCAGAGCCAGAGGAAGAGAGCCCCTTCACTCAAATGCACCCGGTAGGGCAAGGCATCATCAAAAGCTTCCGCGACCCACTGTCTGGCGGCTTTGGACTTATCAATGTAGTATGGGCGAACCACCTCGTTGCTCAAAGACAGGATCTCCCCGCTTCGCACCAAGGGTTCCATCAGTGCCTGACCGACATTCCCATTGGCGAGGCCCACAATGGCACTCATCGACGCCACGGCTGCGGCCACCTCCTCGTTGGCAACAACGATCCCGGTACGGGTTCCTGGCAGTCCGATCTTGGATAAGCTCAGGGTCAACACAATGTTCTCATCCCACACAGGTTCAGCCTCGGTAAAAATAATATTCGGGAAGGGTGCGCCATAAGCGTTATCAATGATAAGAGGAATCCCGTTTGTTTTAGCCAGCTCCGCCAACTTGGCAATTTCGTTGTCCGTCAACACATTCCCGGTCGGGTTGGTTGGACGGGATACACAAATTGCGGCGACGTCATCATCTACTTTCAGATGATCGAAATCCACCCGGTACTTAAAGTCGTGCTCACCGAGCTTTTCGATGCAGGGTTTGACGGCTCGAAAAATATCCTCTCCAACCGACTGGTTGGCATAACCAATGTATTCAGGAACGAGTGGCAGCAAAATCTTTTTACGGCGCCCATCCTGGAAGGCTCCGGCCAGAGCGTTAAACAAAAAGAAAAAAGCAGTCTGCCCACCGGAGGTCACCGCAATATTTTTAGCGCTGATATCCCAGCCAAAACTCTCCCGGAATAAGTTAGCCAGAGCTTCCAAAAAATGAGGGTTCCCGCGGGGAGGATCATAGTTGGACAGCATTTTTTCAAAAGCTCCGTCAGAGCCCATGATTTCCTGCATTCTTCTGCGCCACAAAGCATTCACTTCGGGAATGTGAGCAGGCTGCCCGCCGCCCAGCATCTTTGTATCAGGGCCACCCAAGGCCATGGCGGTCCCCAAGTCATCCATCAATTCCTCGATTCCACTACCGCCACAAAGGCGCTGCCCAAAGTTTGAAAATTGCTCGCTCATCGTTTATCTGGCATGCGTTACGCTGCAGAGCTAGCAATAAAGCTGTCTTATGACCACCCTAATAAGCGCAAAAAAGCGGTCCCTTTCGGATACCGCCTTTTAAAAAATACACAAATCCAAGCTACCTTACTCAGCCGGACGACTTGGGTCACCTACCTCCGGCGGTTGAATATCAGGAACCTCGGCTGGGGGTGGCACATCAGGTGTCAGCGGAGCCGCACCCGGACCACCCGTTACCTGAACTTCATTGGGAGAACGCTTCTCACCCAACATGACTGATGGGACAAAACCCACATCCCCATTGTTGACCACTTCAACTTTCACATAGGCGCCCTTGGTCGAAATCACCTTCACATCTGTAAAATTTTTCAGCATCTTGTTCGGCTGATCGTCCCCGGTAGGGTAACGGGAAAAAAATGCTGTATTGTCAGAAAGGGTCTGTAAAAACGATCCGGTCGCGTAGGATGGACCTGCAGGGCTTTGATCCCCCGGCATGGCAGCACCGCCAGGAGGATACAATGGATTGTAGGCGTCCCCTCCAGGTAAGGGCTGGTTAAAATCACAGCTCGCCAGCACCAGAGCCAGTGAAGATAGAGAAAAAAGAACCGTTTGTTTCATAGGCACTTATGATGCACCTGAATACGAAAAAGGTCAACGTAATTTCAAATATTCCTCGGCAGCCTCGAGCCAATGACGCGGGATGACATCATGCTCTTCTATCAGCCTAGCAGGTAGCATCGCCGTGTGTACCGGTCGACGCTCTCTGAAAAAATCCACCTTGTGGATGGAGGACTCTACGAACTCTCCTGTCAAAGAAATGTCATCATGCTGTTGAGCCAAACGGCACACCTCCTTCGCATAAGAAAACCAACTTTCAGGAGGGCCCGAATTACACAAATGATATAAGCCACTGGCATTAGCCTGAAGCAAGTGATCCACCCATTCTACAATATCATGGGTATAGGTGGGAACAGAATACTTATCACCAATCAGGTGCTGCACCTGCCCGGATCGAGCCCGCTCTAACACCGAATCAAAATGCGAGCCCCGATTTGATCCGACCGGGCCAAACAGCCAGGAAACGCGGCCAACCAAGGATGAGGCGCAAGCACCTAACACCGCACGCTCTCCTGCTAGTTTTGTTTGACCATACACATTGACTGGAACAGCAGCATCCTCTTCCCTTCTGCGCCCGGGTTCTTCTCCACCAAAAACATAATCCGTGCTAAAGTGCACCATCCGTATCCCCTTTTCTGCTGCGAATTCTGCCATCACCCGGGGAGCATCCACATTCACTTTCCAAGCCAATGAGTCATCATCCAAACAAGCTTCCAAGCCAGAAATGGCAGCGGGGTTAATGATCACATCATACGCCTGCTCTGACCAAAGCCGTTCCAGGCAGGAACGCAGGGCCAGTGTATCCGAAAGGTCCACATCCTGTCGGGTCAAATAGCGAAGGCTGTGGCGGCACTCCGGGTCCTGCCCCCACAACAAACGAAAAGCTCCACCGAGTCTTCCGGTGGAGCCTGTAAGCAAAACATGCATCAACTCAGAGAGTCCGGTGAATACAGTGATTATCCAATGAACATCTCATCCTCGAGATCCGGAAATTCATTACCGGAAACCCCAGCATCACGAATACTCCTCAGTGTCCGCTGGGACCCCCGGCGGGACTGCGGACCGTTCACCTTGTCCACCACAATTTCAACAACAGAGGGAACCAAGGCACAAAGGCCAATCGCAGCCAAAGCAAATGCCACCGGCCGTCTGGCATCACGATGCATTAAATCCCCGACAACAACACCCGCTGCGGCCCCAATCACGGCTGGGGCAAAGGAAGCACTGGTATCAACCCAATTTTTATCTGACTGATCTTGCGACATGCCCTTACCCTACTGCCAGACTACGGATGAGAAAAGCGCAAAGTTCACTATCCGCGACACCAAAACAAGATTCTGATTTCATCACACCACTCACCATTGGTCTTCCTGATGATCATCCATCCAATTGCGCTGGTTGTTTCTCCGCCTCTCTGCCCGGTGCTGCCTTTGACGAATCTGTTTCGGGCTCAGAGGTTTCTCCCCTGGGGCTGGTTTACGTCCCGCCATCATACATCCGCGGGGCTCTATTTTGGCCAACACAGAGGCCAAAGCAAATGTTTCAATCTGTTCCATCACTTTTGCCGCGGGTTTGTATCCCACCGGAGTCTCCGTGATATCTGCCTGCCCCTGGTACCAGCGAACTTTGATACCCTGTGTTGTGCGTTTCATCTCGTCGTCCATTGCCTTCAAATCGAGCTGACCTCTTCGTTTGTATTGCTTCAAGATTCCCCTGCGGGAAAGATTCCGCCCAGCTCCATGAGGGGCAAACGAGTTGAACTCCTGTTGATCACCACCCAAAACAAGCAACACAGGCTCAGCCATATTCAACGGAATCAGTCCTAACCTTGGACGTCCGGAATCATCCTTCCATGCGGGGGTAGCCCCTTTGCCATGCACATACTCACGGCCACGTTGCCAGACAAAGTTATGCTGATTGCCCAACTGCCACAAAGACGCTTGCCCCAGCCCGTCTAAAAACCGCTGGTGAATGCTCGCGTGATTGGCCCGTGTCCAGCGAGATAGATACTGTAACGCCTGCCAATAATCCTGTCCCTGCGAGCTATCAGCATAAATCCATGCCGCCTCCTCAGGAATCCCCCGAGCGTAACGAGCCGTCATTTTTACAGCTGCTTCCAACCCGCGACCATACACGACCGAACCTAATCCCCGTGAACCATGATGCGTAACCAAAACGTTCAACGAACTACCGACATCCTCAAGCAAAGCAGTCGCCATCTCTGCATACCCAGCCTCATTCAACCTGCTCAGCAAGGTTTGGGTTACCTCCATACACCCCAAATAAGCAAAATGATTTCCGTCTCCCTGATCCGCCATATGCCCGAGTGCTTTGGCCTCCAGGCCACGCAAAAAAGGATTCGACCACACAGGCTCATCCAACACCTCGTGGAACACAGGTTCACTCCTAACACCGGGACCAAAACGCGTCGCCTGCTCCAAAACATTTAATTCACTATCAATATCCTGGCCCTGACGATAAAAACTAACAAACATGGAACAACAAATATCGGAACTGTGTGCAGCGGGGATAATAGCATTTTCAGCAACAACCACGCCTCCTACGGGCATACTTGCAGCACCACCACCCACCGGACAGGCGTCTGGCATCAACGACCCTCTGACAACCACCGGACATCTCATCAGCTCCTGCATTTGGCTTCTTACCTTTTGTAAATTCTTATGTTCACTCTCCGTATCGGCCACAATGGCCTCAGACAAAACAACAGGAGCATCCCCCGCCCCACGCATCGAGAGTGATGCATACGCATCGGGAAACTCCCTGCGTAACAGTTTCATTACATACTTAACATCCGAAATTCCTTTTTCCTGCATGATCAGGGAGGCTCGGTTCATAATCAAATCGAGCCTGTGGTCATTCGCCCAGCCGGCCTCGATAAAATCCAATCGATTCAGTTTCATTTTCTTTTCTTCCTCTATCAGTAAAAAATTCAGAGGGATCACCTGACAGACATCATCCCACCATCGATCGAATTCTGTTTTTCACGTTCCGCTATCGAACAACCATGCTGATTGACGACGGGTTACTTGCCCCTCGGATCAATCAAGCCGAGGAGTCGGCTGTTGTAATCAATCAAGCAGAAGCTACAAACAAAAATCCACACAACGCCCATCAATCACCGCAACAAGCGGTCGGGCGCAGTCCAATCGAATATGATTAGCGCTGGAGAAGCATGACCAAAGAACTAAGCCCCCCCTGGCAGGCTTGTCAAGCATCCATCTCAGCCATGGATTTTTACGATCGCATCATTGCTCTACGGATGTTTGCCACCGAAGAAAATACAATCAGTCCTCCCTGATCTCCACACGTCCGGGTTTATCGAGAAGAATCGCAGCAGCCCGGTCCAGATCTTCAAGTTGGTCAAAGTTCACGCTCGCACCTGTCTGCCGAGCTTGCCGCATCGCCAACTCATCCCTCGGAGCAAAATCGGGTTGTTCCGTTCCATAGGGATCCACACCTAACAAAACAGGAGCCTGAGGTTGTACAGGGATGGCATGGGTGGTCATATTCTGTTGGTTTCCACCTCCGAAGTCGGTTGTTTTGGCAAGTGACGGGTCAGACACCCCATGCACTTCACAAAACCCAGAAGGTGCGCGACCTTTGACAAAATATTCCGTATACGCTGTGCTTGTATAGGATTCCTCACCAGTGCGAACATTGCGAATGTAATTCTGGCAGTATCGCGTCTTTCGCCTACCGGAGTCCTTACAAATCTCCAGTTTCACAATACCCTCAGGCGCCGGAATCAGCGTGCCGGGGAACTCGGAGTCCGCCGCATTCATTGCATCGATCCAGACAGGCAATACCGTTTCCCGACTGAATGCCGCAGGGTAGATTTCATCCCGCCCCCCGTCGAGAAAACCTGACCACACAGCGCAGGTCACGCGGCTGTTGTATCCAACAAACCAGTTGTCGGCAAAATCATAGGTTGTCCCGGTTTTTCCCGCTGTGGAGGGGTCCGGCTTCAGCGTCTTGATCCCATCTGCTCCAGTCCCCTTGCGAAGCGAACTCTGCAACATACTATGCATCAAAAACGCATTCTGGGCAGTGATCACCCGTTTCGGCGCGGTCGGCTTTTCGGCGGTGTAACGAACCACCCCGGAAGCATCCTCGATTTTATCGATGGCATACACCTGTTGGGGCGTCACTCCACCATTGGGAAATACGGCATAAGCACGCACTAACTCGGGTAATGATACGTCATCCGTGCCAACCAACATCCGGGCCAACAAATCCGAGTTGGGAATCATCAGGCCGAAACGACGGGCGGTATTGGCCACCTTATCAAGCCCCAACTTTTTCCCCAGTCGAATCGAAGCGGCAATTTTGGAAACCTCCATCGCATGCCTCAAGGTGATGTCACCTTCATAACTAGGAGTAAACGACTCTTCGCCCCACTCACCGAGGACTCCTTCCCTGCCATCGAGCATCACATTGCGGTTATCCATCGGCTTATCCAAAACGAGATTGGACAGAGACATCTTGTTTTCCAACGCCGCAGTATAGATGAAGGGCAAAAAGGCGGTGCCCAGAGGCTTTTTTCCGGATTGAATGAAATCATACTGGGAATGGGCAAAATCACGCCCCCCGACGTAGGCGATCAAAGCCCCGGTCCGACTTTCAATCATCAAACCTGCCCCTTGCACGTACTTGGGTTTCCCGCTGCCCATTTTGTAATCTTTATACAGCGGGTGCTTGTAGCCTTCTTTGAGTTCAACCGAATCCAACTGGCGCTTGAGACCTCGCTCCATGGCTCGCTGCGCATCCAAATCAATGGTCGTGTAAATTTTAAACCCACCTTCGGTCATGGCATCTTCACCCAAGTGCCCACGCACAAAACCCGCAATCCGATCATACAAATGAGATGCTCCCCGGCGAATCGGCTGGGGATTCACCTCCACGGGCAAAGCCTGCAGCTCCTTACTTTTCGAGCTGGAAATGTAACCATCATCCGCCATTCGACCCAGAACCTGATCCCGGTTCTTCTTATTCTCCTCCAGATCATTGAGCGGTGAAATTCTGGTCGGGTTCCGAATACAGGCAACCAAGGAAGCGCACTCGGACGCCGTCAGGTCGCGAGGCTCTTTGCCAAAATAGCCAAGTGCCGCTGAGCGAATCCCGTAATAGCCACTGCCGAAAGGAATCCGGTTGAGGTAAAACTCGAGAATTTCGTATTTCCCATAACGTTCTTCGATGCGCAGGGCAAGAAACGCCTCCACGGCCTTACGCTCCAAGCCGCTTTCTCCACGCTTGTCTGATTCCTCTTTGAGGTGGAAGGCATTTCGGGCCAACTGCTGGGTAATGGTACTGGCCCCCTGGGTCTGACGCCCGGCCTTGTAGTTCAAGTATGCCGCCCGAATCACCCCGGCCCGGTCAACACCATCGTGCTCAAAAAACCGCTGATCCTCACCGGAAATCAAGGCCTGGATCATAATCTCGGGAACATCCTTGATGCTGATCTTATCTCGGTTTTCGACAAAAATACGACCCAACTCGCGCCCTTTGCGGTCCAAGATCAGGCTCACCACCTCCACATCATCAATCTTACTCAGATCGTAGGTTTCCGCTCTTTCGCGGTATGGCTTGGTTTTCACATCGAATACCACCCAACCGGCCCCGGCCGCCCCTAAACCAAGAATCATGAGATAGAGCAACCATTTGAGCTTGAAAAACCGCTTTTTTCGCCGCTTGTTGCCTGTGCTGGAACGTTTTTTTGCCATGGGTTTCAGAAAATCAGCCGGACCACACGGCCCTGCACAGAGCTATCCATACCCTCAGACCACCATGAACGCAACCCCGGCTTTTGACCGCACCCCCTCACCACTGATGGAGGAAATTCTCCACAGCATCCAGCAAGCGGGCCCTCTCAACTTTAAAGCCTACATGGCGATGGCCCTCTACCACCCTCAATGGGGGTATTATTCCGGCCATCGCCAACGCGTGGGAACCGACGCCGACTTTATCACATCGGTGAGCGTTGGCCCCTGTTTTGGCATGTTGCTGGCACGACGGATTCTGACTCACTGGCAAGAATCTCAAAACCCTGAAAGCTATCATATCATCGAACCGGGCGCCCATCACGGCGAACTCTGCTGCGACATCCTCGACACCCTCGCCAAGCTCTCACCGGATTGCTACCACTCCGTCAGATACCACTTGGTTGAAACCACTCCCGCACTGCGTGCAGCTCAGGAAAAACGCCTCGCCTCTCGGCATCCGGACAAGTATCACACGCATACCAGCCTAGGCGAAATCAAACAAAGCATCGGTCCGGTGATAGGCACGATACTTTCCAACGAACTGATCGATGCCTTCCCAGTCCACCTGATTCAATCCAACAATGGGGAATGGCAGGAACTCATGGTCGAATCCGTGGATGGGGAAACTCTGACCCTGGCGGCCCACCCATTATCCTCAGCCGAACTCATCGCATTCTGCCAATCGCTGGGGCGCCACTACCCTGACGGATACACCAGTGAGTATAATTCAGGGATCGATCGCTTTGTCAACGATGCCGCTGAGCTCCTCAAATCCGGACTGATGATTACCATCGATTACGGTCACGCCCAGGACGATTATTATCACCCGGACCGCACCAGCGGAACCCTGCAAACCTATTACCGACACCAAAAGTCGGACAACCCACTGCTCCACCCCGGCGAAATTGACATCACCACTCACGTCGATTTCACCCGCTTGCAGCACGGTGCCGAGGCCCGGGGGTTCCATTCCGCAAGCCTCCGAACCCAGGCAAGTTATCTGACCGAACAGGCTCGTGAATGGTTGCTGGATATCGAAAACCCGGACAGCACGAACCACCCGGACACCCCGAAACTTCTGCGCCAATTCCAAACCTTGATTCACCCGGCCATGCTGGGAACCAAGTTCTCGGTCCTGGAAATGTCCCGCTGACAGAATAAACCCACACACGCTCGGGGCATCCAGCCGACCATTACTTTCGCCCCCTGGACGGGCCGACCAATTGATCCCGGAACGCCGATGGGCGGACTCCTGTCCCCCTGACAAAAAACCTGCTCATCTCATGCGGTGATGAAAAGCGCATGGCGTAGGCGATTTCATTCAAGCTTAACGATTCATCGCTCAACAGGTGTTTCAAATGCCCCAACCTCACTCGGGTGATTTCCTCTTTCGGACTATGGCCCAAGTATTTTTTGAAGCGGGACTTGATTGAACTCAACGAGTAGTTTGTTTGCTGCTCGAGATCGGTCACCTGAATATTTTCGTACTTTGCACGGAGGCGGATCCAACGGACCAGCTTGGCGGTTTCTTCATCTTCAATTGCTAGAAAGCCGGTTGATTCACGGGCAATCGCGTGGTCTACCGCCACACGGCGCACCTCCCCATCCAAAACCTCACCCCGCATCTGTCGGGCCAAATACTCTGCAGCCAACAAGCCCGCTTTTCTCGCCGGATACGGGATACTCGTCATCGCAGGCTCCGTGATATGGCAATAATTCAAATCATCCCCGAAGCCCAAGACCGCAATATCCTCCGGAACTCTCAGACCCAGACGCCTTGCGGCACGAATACTCACCGCCCCCAAAGCATCATCCACAGCAAACAAACCAAACGGTAATGGAAGTTCTGATAAAAAACCAGCAACCTGATCCTCAACCTTCCTCCATGAGCCCTTTTTCCATAACGGAACCCCCGGCAAATAATGGGTCATCGCTTCATGCCCAGCCGTTGCCAAGGTGGCAGAAAAACCCGCCAAGCGTTCCCTTGGATACACTCGCTGCCCCGGTGCAAACTCTTCTTCCAAGTACATCGTTTCTCCACGTCCCACATAGGCAAAGGACTGCAACCCGACCCCCATGAGATGCTCGGCAGCATGACGTCCCACCAGCTCATTATCTGGAACCACCCGCGGAAACCCCATATCCGGTCCCTCGGTACTCAACAAGACCACAGCCACCCCTCGTTCACGGAAATCTTTGAGCTCTGCCTCCGTGGCACGATACAGCAACAAACCATCTCCCTGCCACCCTTCACCAATCTGAACCGATTCCATCTCGCCATAGGAATCATTCTCCGTCACCAGGCGCCAAGGACCATTCAAGCGCATGTAATCAACCACACCCCCGAGCACCGGAAAAGTAGAGCCGGCCCAAACCGGCAGCCTCACGCCCACTACTGGGCTTCCCTTACTTCCATCCTTTGTCGACATACTCTAACTTCTAAGTTCCTTCATCACCATGAATGATTTCCCTATCCATTTCAACCAACATAATCCATCGCTTGCACCAGCTTGCAAGCCCAATCCCAGCATGTCTTCGGACTCGAACAAAGGAATATTACCTACACCTCTTTGTCGATTTTGCCCATGCATTACCCGCAATGCCCATAGACAAACCAGCCTCTTCCCCCTGATGATGCGATGGAATGCAAGCTGACATCAAATAATACACTTATCTTGTTCACCAGCCTGCATAGCAAAAACCATTATTGATTATGAAAATACAACACAACAAACTTTACCGACTTGCTATGACCGGCGCCACAGGGCTTGCCATGGCCCAAGCGGTGCATGCAGCAACCATCCTCACAGGGGACCCGAATACGAATAATATCATCCCCACAAACCACGGATCTGCCGCAACTGGCACCCCGAACATCAACCTGAACTGGTCAGCGGCCGGTACAGATACTCCCAAATGGGATGGCTACGCCAACTGGAACGGCAGAGGGGAGGTCTACCAACTGGACAAATCCAATGATGGAACATTCACCATCGCCTTCACTCCTGATACCGGCTGGAATGTATCGCTCACAGCCTTGGATATCGATGTCTGGTCGGGCACGGGAAGTCGAGCCATTGATTGGACCGTCACGGGCTCATCTTCGGGGGTTTTGGGATCAGGTACAGGCTTCAATGGCGTCGAGGGACAAAAAACAACTCTCAACCTAGGTCTTACGGGGGCAAACAATGAAGTGGTGACGCTGACCTTGAGCAACCCGGGTGCCCCCAATGGCTCTTACCTCGCCATGGACAACCTCGCCTTTGATCAGGTAGCTGCAGGGACTGTCCCGGAACCATCCAGTGCCGCCCTTCTTGGTCTGGGCCTCGGTGCCGCCGCCATGCGCCGCCGCAAGTAAGCTGACGGGTCATACCGGAAGATTACAACAAACCATTCACCCTAATCCCTCGGAGGCTTGCCCCGGGGGATTTTTTTAGCCATCGTGATTTAATAAGAACGCTTCACACCATGAACCACCCGGATCTCACCCACGCGACACAGGCCCTGCAGGCGGGAGACATCGAGTCCGCCATCACGTCGATTCAAAAAGCGAGCCTAGGCCCGATTCAGCCCGGCAGCTTGCTCGAGTGGCTCCACCTCCTGCACCAACTTTACTATTTCAAGGAAGCCACGGAACTTAGTACTCCACTGATCCGCCACCCGGACGCAACAAGCGAACAGCTCCTCGCCGCCGCCAAGCTATTCTTTCAGACAGGACGGTTCGACACTGCTGCCAGGCTTACAGAGAGAGCTCATGCCATATCGCCAGAGGACACCGACACCTTGGTCTTACTCGCATCCTGCCTCGAGCGCCAGAACCTGATCAGCGAGGCCACTCAACTTGCAAGCAAAGCGCTCGTGTCTAACCCCTCCCACGCCCGGGCAAGCCGCTTACTGGCACATATCGAACGCCGAGAAAAAAAATTCGAACAAGCGAAACGACGGCTCGCCACCCACTTGCACCAATATCCGTCACATGACGACTGGCGACTACAGTATGAGCTTGCCAGCGTGCTCGACCGACTTGGCCAATATCCGCAAGCAATGCAATGCCTGCTCTCAGCCAAAGCTTCGCTAGAAACAAACACACCCCTTGATGCCTATCAATCACTCAGTCAACGCCAATGGCAGTTAACGAATATGTTCACCGCCGAGCATCTGAACCATTGGTTCAAAAACTCCAAACAACTCACCCCCCAGCAAAACATCTGCCTGATGGGTGGCTTCCCCCGCTCCGGAACCACCCTACTGGAACAAATACTAACAAGCCACCAAGACTGCATTGGCACCGATGAAACCGGGATTTTATTTTCCCTTTTCGAGCAAGCTCTGCTGCATGACGCCACCACAGCCACAGACACCATGAATGAACTGCAATCATTCAGCGCGGATGATCTTTCCGCAGGCAGGGCCGAGTACCTGCGCTGCACCCGGAGCTACATTGACACCGATACCAAGGAGCAATGGCTGATCGAAAAAGAACCTCTGCTGACGAGTTCGCTGGTCATTCCCCTGCGTCTGTTCCCGGATGCCAAAATTTTAATCCCCCTGCGTGACCCCCGTGATGTGGTCGTCAGTTATTTTTTTACCATCGTTCCGCTGGCTGCCAACTCCGCCCCCGCCATTGATCTCGGAGACACCTGCCGCTACTACGCTGATGTCATGCGCCACTGGCTCCATCTCAAACAACACCTTCCGCGCGAGCAGTGGTTCGAGTCCCGCTATGAGGATCTGTTGGCCGATCCGGAAACCCAAACCAAACAACTGGCTGAGTTCCTAGCCATCGAATGGTCACCGACCATGCTCCAACATCACCAAAACAAAACCAATCGCTCGATCTCCACCCCCACCTACGATGATGTCTCGAAACCACTTTACACTCGCGCCAAAGGTCGCTGGAAACATTACGAACAATATCTAGCACCACACCTCCACCATCTGCAACCCTACATCGAAGCGTTCGGCTACGATACAACTCATTAAGGGCGGTTTCACCACGATCACTCACGGCCCATGCAATCATCATTGACGACAAGAGGGCCTGCGTGATTGACTCAAGTCATGCACCCCAACCTGCTTATCGCCCTCTGCATTGTCCTCTGGGGCATCTGGGGAATTTCCAGCAAATTAAGCAATGTGCATAACGCCCCGGTCTTTGTCACCTTGGCATCCAACGTCCTCTACGCTTTGCTTTCCCTGCCATTACTATTCAAGCTAAAAAATGAGGGAGAACCAATCAATTGGAGTTTTTCAGCGCTCTCTTGGATTCTGCTTACCGGCATCGTTGGAGTCTCGGCCAAACTGATCTTCAACTACGCCCTAAACAAGCAACCGGCATCGATTGTTATCCCGGCCACATCCATTTTCCCGGTGGTCACGGTGCTACTGGCTGTTTTTTTCCTCAAAGAAAAAATCACCCTCACCCAAGGTGCTGGCATGCTGCTCTGCATTCTGGGGGTGTACTTGGTTACGATGGGCAAGTAACCCTTGTCTGCGGCCAGGGGAAGATCATTCGTCCAGTGGAGCAAAAGCCATCGACCCCTGAACGGCGAAGTTACAGATACATCCAGACGAACCTTCTGGAACCAACAATAAGCCACCCGCAGGGATCATATTGATCCAGCAACCCGACCGACTGACACTTGTGATGCGGTCACCCTTGGACTTATTCAAATCATAACTGGCTAGATTTTTTGCTCTAAAATACAGAGCATTGCCGGAAGCTGAAATGGTTCCACAACCTCCACCACCCACGCGCTTGAATTGCCCCGACACCTTACCCGTCGCCAGGTCATAAATGTAGGGTTCCATTACCAATTGCTCACCGACCATTGCAGGGTGCCTGTCCTGCTCCCCATGGTCCAAGTTCGGGCGTTGGTGATAGTTTTTACGATCCTTCCAAACCAACGCTCCATTTTCTCCGGAAAATACATACACCTCATAATGCATCGTCGGCTTTTTCGCCCCTTCAGCTAATCGGTTACAAGAATACACCAAGACGAGACGACCATCTTTTGCCAAAGTAAATGGCGTGTGCATGCCGTCGGCAGGGCGATGTTCCTGAGTCCAAATTTTAGCCCCGGTTTGAAGATCCAAACAAACCAGGCGAACGCCAGCCTGCCCGACAAGCTCGGGGTAAGACATCCGCGACTGCTTGCGCTTCAGACTCAGCGGATCCCCGGATTCGATTAAATACACCCGTCCATCCGCCACCGAGATCGATGGGTTGATCACGCTGCCTCCGGGTTGATACTGCCAGCGCAATTGCCCACTCTTACGGTCCATTGCAAACACAACATCCGACGTGGCCACCTTCACCTTGTCCCCATAATTACTCTCATAGATCGCTTGATAATTCATCTTGCGGTATACGCCACCTTGTTTCACCGCCGAACCTAACAAAACACCATCACTCAACGCACTGCACCCCCAATGGTAACCGGATTCTCGGTAAGGCGCGGGCAGCTCCAAAGACAATCGAAGTTCTCCGCTGTAAACGTCCAATGCCTGGCAGCGAGATGCCGTTGCGCAGTAAACCAGATCATCAGCCAACACCATATTGCCGGAATCTCTCAACACACCGATTCGGCGAAAATCAGGTAATGCTTTCTCCCACAGAATCGTTCCGTTCCACGCATCCAGACAAAACAAGTAGTTATTACCGGGAATCAGCAACAAGCCGTTTTTCACCAAGGGAGGAGCGGCTCTCAAATGCCTGTCCACAATATGCTGGGGGCCTGGTCGACCAAACCACTGCATCCCCAATGTCGAAGCTACCCGAGTGTCCTCCGAGCATGCCGTATTCCCGGCATCAGCATACATGTGCGTCCACTCCCCCACCCCTGGCAACGCCGGAGCACGAGCAATCATTTTCTTCAGTTTGGCATTCCAAGCCACTCCCGACTGAGGACATAACAAAGAACGATCATAAGAGGAAAGCTCGCCATCTGCTGATACCAGCAAATTAAAAATACGGGATGTATACAATGCCTCTGGATCGCTCATCCGTAAGGTGATCCGAGAACCATAGAGGCCTTTATCTGCGAGACGCCTTCGCAAGCCATCCATCTTTGCACGGTCAGCCATCAGACCATGGACCTGCATCCGGGACTGTCTGGCAATCGCTTCTAGCAGCTCACCGTCGTCAGCCCCGGCATCCAGCACCACCGCATACCCTTGATCGGTCGGCAAGCTGCCGAGCATTTTAGCAACATCGTAACGTGTCGAAGGAAGAGGGCTTCGATCACTTTTTTCCACATGCCTCGTAGCTTCACCACTCTCGGCAAAGCTATACACGTGTCCTGTATCCGTTGATACCAACAAACAGCCGCGAGCCACCGCCAGAGAACGAGCAACGCCATCGATCGTGTATTTCCAAACCACTTGTTGAGTTTCTTTATCAACGAGAGCCACCCAGCCATCTCCCCCTGCAACCCAGTGGCGCGATGTCGAAACGGTAGTCACCACCGGCCCGGGTGTGGACACACCTTTGGGTAAGCCTTTCACCGCAGCCTGTCCCCCATCGACCTTCGATTCCAAGGTTTCCCCCCTTGGATCCCTCCCGGTGGGGGCAAACATTTTCCCCTGACGAAATTCCAAATATCCCTGCAAGGAATTCTTCAACTGCCGTTGGTCCAGAATCTTTCCCGTCTTTTGATCTAACGAGCAGTACCACATCCCCATATTTTTAGGAAACAAACCCGACCCGAAGTAGGCGGTATCACCAACGACCATCACGCCCGTTCGAACGGGAAAGCGAGACATCAACCTCCCATTTCCGGGAAGCCACCTTTGACCGGACTCCTCAATTCCAGACTTCCAGAGCTGTTTCCCTGAAATGGCATTCAGGCAGTAAACCTGACCGTCATCCGCACCAAAAAGCAAACGTTCCTCCGTCAGCGACGGGGCCAAGCGAATCGGGGCGTCAGCAAAAAAACGCCACAGCAAGGTTCCGCTATGCAAATCCAGGCAACGCATCTGGTCATCCGCAGATGAACCAAAATAGACCCGTCCGTGTCCGGACACCACTTCGAACGCTTGATCATAGGTCACCCGTTTTCGCTCCGGAGTTCCCCGCTTCCGCCACCAATCGGATTGCGCCCGGCCCGGCCATGCCTCTTTCGGTGGATGTGCTACTTGATAAGACCACTTCAGCTGCAGCTTGGCCGGAAGCAGGCTCAATGAACGCCCCGACCGATGGTTGTCGTGGCGGTATGTCGGCCAGTCACGCTCATCGAGCGCCCCTTCCAATGAAGAAGGAAAATACGGCAATACTAAACCGAGGAGGACCGCAACGAAGTAAAACCCGGCCCCACGTCGGACAGAAACACAAGATAGCTTAGGTTTATTCATCATCGTTGAAGCCGGGCAAACAATATGAAGACTTCGGTTCAGTCGCTCATCACGATCCGGAAAAAGGATCGAGTATCCTGCTCGCTGACCATCGTCGTGATATCCACATTCCCGCCGTTACCAGGATACGTATCCACATCCTTCCATGTTTTCAAATCATAGCTTTTTTGGAGAGTATAGTTAACATGGCTTTGCGTTTTCCAAACCATCCTAGCCTCTCCGCTTTGGCCGTCATAGTTGAAGGCATCGAGTTTGAAGTTTTTCGGACTGACACTGAACTCCACCCGATTGGACACCTCGGTGTAGGAATCATTCGTAAAGAGCGCCATAAAATAATCGCCCACCGGAACATCTTCAACAATGGTGGCATTGCCGCCGGCCCTTCCGTCGACATAATGGTAGAGGATCAGCTCGCCGGTTCCCGGGTCATCCCCTTTGCGGTAAATGCCCAGCCAATCCTTCGGATGGGCCGGCCCATTGGCAAAAGTGGCTGTGATGTCATCACCATGAGGAAAATGGCTTTTTGCCAAACTCAGACTGGCGATACGCTCACCCAGCTGAAACGACACCCGCTCACTGATCTCGATCGAACCAGAGGAGCTCATCACCACGGCAAAATAATACCCTTTTTCCAGGCCAATCAAATTCCAGGTTCCACTGGCGTCGCTTAACACCTGGTTTTGCACAGGCTGATCCCTACCGGGAACCGACCCCGCACGGAAAAGCTGAATCCTATTTCCGCTTTGATCGACATTCGAGTAATCCACCTCCACAGAGTCGCCCTCGTCGTAGGTATTCTGAGCAAGAGCAAGCACCGGACGGTTTCCATGATAAAAAGAAATGCGGGGGGCCATCTCAGTGTAGCCATCGTTTTCAAAAAATGCCGCGAAGTACTCCCTGCCCGCTTCAAGCTTACCGCTGTTGGCCAATACGGCCGTTCCCGCAGGGCCATTGACATACACCCAGATTGTGGATGCGGGTCCACCCGGGGTGTCACCCGGTTTGTAGATCCCAATCCAGTCTTTGGCATTCCCCGGTCCATGTGTGTATTGCACACTGACATCCGCGCCCGCACTGACCACCTGACTAGCCATGGAAATCCGAGGTGACGAACTGGCACTGCCTGTGATCTCAACACTCTCCACCGGCGACCAGGCCGACCAGGTCGCATTCCGATCCCGATGCCGGATTCTGAGATAATACTCCCCATTACTGAGCCGGTTTTCAGTCAGATGGTATTCCAGAATATTGCGACCAGCATGGATATCCACCGGTGTGTAATCCGGAGCTCCGGTGTCTCCGTAGTAATTTTCGTAATCCACGATTTCATCGATCTCAAAGTCCGTGAAGGCATTGGTACTCGATATTTGGTAATGAACGCTATTGAGCAACTCATCGGTGTCGCTTCGATAAGCCGAGGAACGGATCGTCACCGGCTGAGTTTGGGGTGTATCAAAGTTATTGATGACGGTCGGTTGCAACGGCCCCTCTTTTCCTTTAATCCGGTGGAAGCGGTCAATCTCCCGGCTGTTGTAAATCCACCGTTGATCGGCGGGCAGCCGGCAATTCGCCTCTCCATAACAAACCACCTCTGCTTTTTCTGCCGCCTGGTCAATTTCCAGCAACTGCCACGCCCACTGGTTGATGCTTTTCTGGACATCATCGTAATCGGCCTCTCTTCCCGATTGCCCCCAGTACTGATCCCATGCGGAGCCTCCCGAAATGATATGGTAGTTCGGATGATCCCGAACCTGTCCACGATGGTAGATATGGTGGTGCGCCCCGATGTTAAGAAAATGTTTTTCGGATTCGTTCAGGATCGGCACCGCCGTATTACGTAACCAGGAAGAAATATCACCGAGGTACTGTTCCGCCTGATAGGGTCGGTGGCAGATACTGACGACCCAATCGACCTTACTATCCGTTTTTACCTGGTTGGTGATATCCCTTACCCACTGGGTCTGGGTTGCATTGCTCCCTATTTCGCTGTTGGTGTGAACAAACACCACATTCGACATCTGATGCGAGTAATACGTGTCGCCATCCGGCCCTGCAATCCCACCATAATCAACCTCTTCATAGCGGAACAAGCGCCGGTAACGGTCCAAGCCCGAATCCCCGTAGGTCTCATGGTTTCCCACCGTGGTCATGATCGCCACATGCGCACTAACAATACGCGCACAATAAAAATGCAAATGCCTCCACTGCTGATTGTTGCCGTAATCCACCTGGTCCCCGGGCATCACAATCACATCGATGATTTCCTCGATTGGCTTGTTTCCATGTAGAGCCCGAATCTTTGTCACCGCGCGCTCCATCAGTTTTTCATAGCGGTGCAAGGTGTCACCAGCCGACTCTTTCTCCACAATCTGATTATCCCCGATGATCAGCGCCTTGAAATCATGATCCTTGCTCCCCAATGCCTTGGCGGTGCGAAAACGAAAGACCGCCGAACTTGTCGACTCCGTCCGGACCCGGTAATAGTAATAGGTGTTCGGCTGCAAGTCGCTTAACTTGGCAGAATGGTAAACATAATGGCTCGCAAACACATCCCTGCTGCCTGTCACGGTCGTTGCCAGATCTGATTCGCTGGTTCCAAAATCCACGTAGGTCTGGGAGTCCGCATCACTCCACCACGACACCCAGATCGAATCGGGCCGCGGCAAATGTAAATAGGGACGCAATCCTGATGGGGCCCCGATAAAAGGAAGAGGAGCAGCAAAGATCCATTGCCCGCGCATGGTAAAAGCGCTCACAGCGGTAGCCGATAACAGTCGAAGAAAGGTCGAACGGTGCATATCGCTTTCACCATACTGTGAAGTGACACACCCCGGTAGATACAATATCGTCAATAGCTGTGCAGAACCGTCAAACTCACCCGCATCCTCAGCGAAAATCAGCTCCTCGCAAACACAAATGACGCATCCGGGCTTTGACAA